>NZ_WUDQ01000456.1:0-3036 GCF_009827695.1 Paenibacillus sp. OT2-17
GGATATAATTGACCTTTTGCGTTTTGGTTTGATAGGAAAATACTAAATAATAACTAAGTCCTGATGTGTTATTGATCGTATAATTAGCTTCTGCTGTGTCAGGTATGTCTCTAGAGGTGTCAACGGTTTCCGTAGGTTGGCCCAATTCGTCAACAACTTGTTTGATAAGCAACTTCTTATAGTCTGGATCGGAAGATGTAATTTCTGTAACTTTATCGCTTCCATCCAGCATGATATCTGTATGATACTTAGCGTAGCTTCTCATAGGACCTGTAGAACCTGACTCGGATTTCCCCCACAGCTCAAATAACAGATCGCTGCTAGTTCCCAAGCCAAGACCTTTAGGCAAATTCGGTAAGGTTCCCTGCTTGGCTGCGCTGAATATAGCGGCTGCGGAGCTGTGTTTACTGTGAGATGAAGCTGTACTACTGGCAGGTTCTTGATGGGTAGAGGTTGTGCCTTGCCCATTAGTATTGGGATCCGTGTTTTGATCTGTAGAACTAGCAGGCGGTGTGACTGTTTCTGCTTTAGTAGGAGCAGTTGATTTTGCTTCCCCGCTATTGCTGCATCCTGTCATCACAGCAAAACCTATAGCCAAGAAAGCACTAGTGGTGATTAGCTTGCAAGCCAACTTTTTACGATCATAAGATTGATGTGTATGCTTCATTATAAGATCACTCTTTCCTTGTTCATGGGTACAAAGCAAGTGTAACCGAACCTCGTTTCCAGAATACCTCTACTTGTATCCAACTTGTAAACAAGGACATTGATGATTTTCTAACATACCCTATTTACGACCGTAAGCTCCCAGCTGTTGTTTAGAAAAGGAGTAAGGAGAGTCACTCTTCTTCAACCATATATTCCCTTTAATGATGAAGATGTATACAGCAAAAACAAAGTAGATCGTACCCGCAATCCAGTCTATTGCCGTTGGGATGTCTCGCTGTACTATTTCATGAATATACCAGATTCCGACTGGAACATGCAGGAGAAGTGCCGTAAACAAGCCAGGATTATATAAGGTTTTTGCTTTAATATTGACAACGATACCGTGCCAAACGACCTGAAAGAATCCCATAAAAATTGGTGCGAGTCCAAGCCAGACTACTTGCGGGAACCATACGGGGAGCAGATAAAACACATAGGCAATTGCCACATTGATAATCATCGCTGATTGAGTGTTTAAGGGGTAATGATCCGGTGTATCACTTTTAAACATAACGTTGTTAAATAAACCAGCAAAATATCCAGGCCAGCGGTACTCCTCAAATTGATGAAACAATATAGCCACAAAACTCAACCATAACATGCCTGTTATATCCGAAAGGATAGCTGGATTCATAAGTAAAACAATACATACAACCACACCGGTTATAGCCCCTGCATCTTGCCAATATTTTCTCAAAAGATTCATATTAGTCACCCCTATGATTTATTTTTGATCAAAATATCTTTCGAACAGCAGATTTAATTGTTCCTCTACTGAAGGTATTTCCACAACTGCCCCTGATTCAAGAATCGGACTCATCAGTGCAGGCAGAAAAATAGCTCCAAATATTTGCAGCATCATCGCTAACAAGCGCTCCGGCTGTTGCTCACCTGTCAGCTCCTTGATCGTGCTCTGAACCTTTGGAAATCCCATGATGTTTAAAAACCTTCCGTATTCCTGTTGAGATGTAAAGGGCGTGCTGCCCATGGCAATAATTCGCGAAAGAAGCTCTGGATATTGACGAATGACCTGTAGATAGTTAAGTAAAAATTGTTTCAGTCTATCTTGGGGGGGCATCGTTGTATTGTCCAAAATAGAAAAGGTATGCTGAAAGCCATTTAATATCACTTCAATAGCTTCACTGAGCAGATTTTCCTTAGAGCCAAAATAATAATTAACTAAAGAAATATTAGTAGCAGACCGCTCGGCAATTTTTCTGATTGTAACCGCCTCAAAACCTTCCTTTTGAATAAATTCCAGCGTAGCGTCTAAGATTTTTTCTTTGGTTTGTTGTTTTTTGTCTGGGTGATTCATGTTTTTCCTCCTCCTGTTTCGTCCAATCATAACGGATGAATGAAATGGGACGATTTTATGTAAATGACTTTTCAAACAATAATTAAAACATTGTTTAAATTATTGTTTGAACTCAGTTTAGCACTTTATATTTCACAAAACAAGGAGCAATTTGAGATTTAGGGAATAGAAAAACCCGCATAACGAATGAGATCGTTTGCGGGTCGATTGAATGGAGATTGAAAAAAGGCCTAAATAGCCCAATTTCCTTTGCGGAACACGGCTTCTTTGCTTCCGTCTTGCAATTCGCCGTCAATATCCAGCTCAGCCGAGCCGATCATGAAGTCCACATGAGTCAGGCTGACATTGGCACCGTTCTGGAGCAGCTCCTCCCGGTTCATTTGTGTGCCATTTTCCATATTAAATGGATACGCACTGCCTAGAGCCAAGTGGCAGGAGGCATTTTCGTCGATACCTGTATTGTAAAAAATGCGATTGAGATTGGAAATCGGTGAATCATGCGGCACCAGTGCAACTTCTCCCAAATAGCTGGCCCCTTCATCCGTAGCGAGCAAATGAGTCAGATGCTGCTCGCCGGATTCTGCTGTATATTCAGTGACTTTACCGTCCTTAAAGGTAAACGTTATGCGATCCACCAGTTGTCCATTTAAATTGAGTGGCATTGTACTTGTGACATGACCATTGACACCTGTACGCTTAGGCATCGTGAACACTTCTTCTGTCGGCATATTCGCCACGGTATAAATTCCTTGGGCGTTTTCACCACCGCCGCCGCGCCAAATATGTCTTTCGGCCAATTCAATTTTCAAATCTGTCCCGGGTGCACGATAGTGGAGGCTTTTATAGTTTTTATGATTCAGCTTGTTTTGTAGCTGTTCAAGATTGTTTAAATGCACCTGCCAATTTTGAATTGGATCAGAGCCGTCTACACGGTTCATTTCGAAAATCGTATCCCACATGACTCGAATGCGGTCCTCTTCTGCTACATCAGCAAATACTTTATCGGCCCATGC
>NZ_WUDQ01000457.1:0-3032 GCF_009827695.1 Paenibacillus sp. OT2-17
CACACGGCGACCAGGTAGTGGCTTATGTAAGAAGAGCGGATGCTCTGCCTGAAAATCACCCGAATTTACAAGTGGTTGTCGGTAGCCTGGATGACCACCGCAAAATGAAAGATGCGTTTACAAATTCAGACGCCGTGATCAGCGCGCTTGGACCGGCGCAGGATAAATCCAGAAAAGTGAAGGATTTGTCGATCCCCGGGCTCATGAAACCATCATTCAAACCATGCAGGCTTTAAATAAAAAACGTTTTGTCACACTGGGGACGCCTACCGTGAAAGCAAAAGAAGACCGTTCACAAATCAAACATAGAATGGACTGTCGTACGCATTATCAATCCGAATATCAAACAAGACGGCAAGAGCTATGGAATTTCGTTCGGTGATACGAAGTCAGGCATGAATGTATCTCGGGAAAACGTTGCGAAATGCTTGTACGATTTTGTTTGTAAATCTGCCTATATACAAAAAAATGCCGATTGTTTTTAATAAATAAGGGGAAAAAATGACAATTACAATATGGATTATACAAGGATTATTGGCAGCCATGTTTCTGTAGAATTAACAGACGCGGGATTCTGGAAAAGCGGCTTTGCCGCAGCCGGCGCACTCCTTTTGGGTATTACAGTATCATGACTCATATTCGGGTAAAAGACGGCCTTAGAAACGACGACGATTATTATTCTCGGTATCCTGCCTTTCGTACCGCTGTTCCTGCTCTATTAATTAACTAAAAGAAAAAGGCTGCCCAAAATGTCAAATATGGATGGAAAACATTTATTCGCTGGGCAAATTGATTGCGGAACAGCACAAGCGAAGGATCGAAGCGGCTGAGCGGGTTACAGCTATTTTACAAATGGCCAAAATGCCGGATGAAGCGGGACTCGATTATTATTTAGAAGGCCACAACAACTTTGCCTTGGGAGTGACCCGTCGACACTTTAATCAACGCTTTGTTAATGTCCCCAAACGTATAAGTTGAATCTATAGAGGGCTTGATATTTTCTTTTTCAACAAGTTTAGTAGTATCTTGTAATTGACTTCCATTGGATTGCACAAATAAAAAGCGATATTCATTTTGATTCTTACGTGCTAAAGAATTGTACATTGACAACAAGTTTATCCCCTATTTCACTCAATGACAGCTGGTACTAAGTCGCTATAGAGAAGCTTTGTGTCATTCCCCCTTGAACAGGGTAAACTTTGTGTCATTCTCCTCGAAAGGGACAAAGTTTGTGTGATTACATGACGAAGCTTTATTACTTATCCATATTATTAACTGCTTTCCTCATTTCTTCATCAGTTAAATGAGTATAAATCATAGTCGTTTGTATTAGGAATGTCCTAATTGGTTTTTCAATCTAGGCACATCATTGTTCTCCAAGTGATAACGCGTTGCAAATGAATGCCTCAGAGAGTGCACGGTTAAAGCTGGCTTTCCAAAAGCTGTAGCGTATTTTTCGATCAGTTTCTCTATAGATCGCTGAGTTAAGCGTCGGCTTTTTCCTTTACGACCTATAGAGCAGCAATAAACAAAAAGCTTTCAGTTTTCTCTGGTTTATATTTTGATTCTCTGATCTGCAGATAATTTTCTAAATCCAGTAAAGCTTGCTTGCTGAAATACACATATTGTTCTTTATTACCTTTACGGATAACACTTACTAAAGCTTTATTCATATCCAGATCTTCAAGGTTAATGCCTGCAACCTCAGAGAGCCTAAGACCGGATCCTAAAATGAGGGAAACATTGGCTGTATCTCGTTCACGATTAAATTGATGGAAATTGAAAATATGTTTATTCTCTTTATTAATCTTTCCGTAATCATGGGCTACAAATAACCTAAACGACTCAAAATCGTCTTCTCTAAGAATTTTCCCATCAATACGATTGGCAATGGTTTCTTGGCTTTCTTTAACTACATTTAAATCCATTTTGGCCATAACATTGCGCTGGATATATGGTTTTAAGTCATTTGTTTCAGCTTTGTTCTGTAAGTAATCAAATAAGGATTTTAGTGAGGACAATTTACGGTTGATGGTTAGCTTGGCATTGCCTAGTTGATACTCCAAAAAAGATAGGAAATTTTCCACTTCACGAATCGTTAGTTTCTCCAAAGTAGCTAATTTAATGTTTTTACGGCTATCTTCAGTAAAATTTTCTGCAACTAACCAATCAAAAAAAATAATATAGTCATGGCAATAGTTCAGAAGCGTTGTGGGAGAAAGTTTTCGTTTTCTGCTATCAATAAATTCCGTAATAAACCACGGAAGATCAGACAATTTTTCATCGATTCGATTCATGTAATGCATTTTCATTTGTTTATCCATATATGTATAACCTCCGTAAATTATGCTACCAATGGTTGGCGCTCAAATCAGCATGTCTCGTCAAGGAAATTGTTATGACAATGCCTCTATGGAGAGTTTCTTCTCGCATCTCAAAACGGAAGACTCTACCCTTATCATATCCGAACGGTTACCGAAGCACAAAGCAAAATTGAGAAATATATTCGTTTTTATAACCGAAAACGGCCACAACGAAAACTAAAAAAACTGACGCCGGTAGAGTACCAACGCCAGTTTGCGGCCTAGGGTCTTTTTTCAATGTCTAGAAAATGGGGTCTTGACCATTATTCAGCAGGGTGTTTAATTCATTATTATTGTGTTTCGCAGGTATTGCTGCAATAATGTCTTTCCCTTTATTAGGAAGAGCTTTTTCGCCTTCATAGATGATATTGCCATTTTCATCATATGTTCCAAATTTAACTTGCTTTGTTTTCCACAAGTCCTTAAAGAAATCTATTTTTCCTGTGAAGATTGGTTTATTTGGCCTTCCCATTTAACCCAAGCAGCCCCATCTATAACCACAGCATATTGTGCTATTTCTCTATAGACATAAATAAAGTTGTTGCTCTGTTTGTTGAGGAAGTAATAAGTTCCTCCATCCCCTCCTTCTTCAGTGCTGGCGAGTTCCTCATGTAGAGAAATCCTTGGTAATTGGATAGCTCGTTTCTGGATTCTTCTAGTTTATTGCTG
>NZ_WUDQ01000458.1:0-3025 GCF_009827695.1 Paenibacillus sp. OT2-17
CTTTTCCAACAGCAACTTAGCAAGAAGCACCTTTGTCCGTTGCCCACCGCTAAGTGCAGATACATCCCGGTCCAGTCCTATGGCCGACAGACCTAGTCCATTCGCCATTTCTTCAACCTTCACATCAATGAGGTAAAAATCCCCCATATCCAGTTGCTCCTGAATTTCACCCATCTGTTCCAGCAGCACTTCCAACTCTTCAGGAGAAGCATCCCCCATTTTGTCAGTAATCTGCATCATTTCCTTTTCCAATTCCAACAAAGGAAGAAAAGCGTCTTTCAAAACATCACGTACCGTTTTGCCCGGTGTCAGCTTGGTATGCTGATCCAGATAGCCGTAACGTACACGTGGAGTCCATTCCACTTTACCCTCATCCTTAAGCAATTTTCCAGTCAGAATGTTCATGAGTGTCGATTTACCGACACCGTTAGCTCCTACCAAACCTACACGTTCCCCCGCAAGCAATCGAAAGGAAACATTTTTAAATAATGCGCGGTCCCCAAAGTTGTGAGATACATTTTCTACAGTCAATAAACTCATAAGCTGTTTTTGGCTCCTTATTGTCATCGGCGCTGCCGACTGTTCTTATTTCATATGCATTTCGTTTCTTTCAAAGCTTTATTGTAGCACATTCTGCAACCATATCGGAATATGGAAAACAGCGATTTTTAAGGTTTTTGATATGGATCTGCCTAAAAAAAGAAAAACCACCCATGAAGGTGATTATTTTAAGCCATTATAACATTTGTACTCAAAGTATCCCGCAGCTGCTGCAGATTTTTCATCCGCAAAACGTTCACTCGCTTTAAAGGGAGCTGGACATGAATCTCTATAAAAATATTTCATCCCAGTATCTGGTTCTATGCCGCCTATAATGTCTTGCTTTCTAACGACTCTCCCACCACCAAATCCATAGTTATTGTAATACCTGTCTCCGACCGGAATGCCTTGGATAAACGCGATCAGACCCACATCATCTACTGTGTTGTACCACTCCTCTTGCGGAATGAGCGGTAGCGTGAACGTATAAGTTATGCCGTTACGTGCAGCTTTTTCGTTATGGACATTAATAATTCGCGCCAGGTCCTCTTGGACGCTGCGAACGATGGTGGAACGACGTATTTGCTCAAAAGTTTCTGAATTATTCAGTAAAGATATAGGGGTCTGGTCCTGAAGTTCCTTTTGAAAGCCCTCCACCCACCTGTGATTCCGCGCATCATATGCGTGCACATAATTATCCAAGGTGAACCCCACACTGTTGCCTACTGAATCAACATAGGCATATGGCTTTTTTTCGCTCCATTTGGGACCTATGGCAGCTTGTCCATGCTCGTCGGTATAGGCTTCTGAAGTGAACGCATAATAACCGTCATAATCTAGAATTACAATGGCTGGTATGTAATCCAATAATGCACGTTGTGCTACTATATCCCCATCAATGCCTACATTAAGAAAAAGGGTGTGCAGGAACGTGTGCAGCGCTGCTTCTTTATCTACACGAAAAAACTTATCCGATCCGTATCCGGCCTCGCGTTCTTGACGTTCATTCTGTGAGAGCTTAACCCCTGCATCCTGAACTGCGGTACGGAGAGCCGACGTATATTTCATTTCTAGCTGCTGCACTTCACGCTGATTCTGGACCCGTAAGTCACTAACTACACCAAAGGGCAAAAACAAAAGTATAAATATGACTGCAAAATCAGTAATCTTCATTCAGAACCATGCCCCCGTAAGAAGCTGTAACTGCCGGCTTTCCGCTATCTGCCCCACCGAGAAGCCATGATTTGTACAAGTCCGCAGGAGTCCGATTCGTATTATGTAGCCGGACCGTAAAATAATCCCCGGCCATCAAGGTATACCGACGTAGCTGATCTGATTTTGGCTGCTGATTGTCAGGAAACAGTACAGGTAAGATTTGCGGATTATAGTACCCATCATATACAGTTTCATAATTGCCCAGAAAACTGTCTGGCTTCGCGGCATCTGCATAGTCCGGTACATACTTTTTGTGCATATGCTCCAAGTCAACTTCGTAGATATTGCCTGTCAATTCCAGATCACGCATAAAATCGTTATACATCGTCGGTGTAATGTAACCTTTGGTTCTTACCATATCAACAAAACGTACAGTTGAATGATATGTATTTAACCCGGATATATCATCCTGCCGTTCAGCAGCTTGAGCTGCGGGTACGATGTACAAAAGCAATACAGCGAGCAGTGCCCCCAACAGCTTGGATATTGTTTGAACCACTTCATTCCTCCTCCAATTTCTCAAAACGTACAGATGTTATGTCCCCATTCCCATTACGCTGTGGGTATATGGAATATAAAGAAGAAGCATCCAAGGTCGATACATCAGGCTCAAACGGTTCAGAATACGCATCGTACTCTGTTCCGTCGACATGAATCGAAATCCCCTCCTGTAAGTTCATGCGAATTGCCTGCATTACCTGAGTTCCTTTTATCCGTTCCGGCAACCCCACCCCAGCAGTACGGGCTATTCGCCCTTCAGAATGCTCCTCCTGCTGTGATCTTAATTCCAGTGCACCATCCAGCTGGCTGGACAAGTCTGCTGCCGTTACACATGCGGTTATGAACAGAATAACTGACACACCAAGCCGCAGCATGCTTGAAGCGTGATCAGACATACTCTCATCCCCCCTATGATTATTATCTTTACTGTAGTGCTTAGGACTGGGTAAACAACAATCCACGGACAACGTTCGATTTGTCCTTGACGATTTCAGCCTTGAATTTGCCACTTGGATTTACGTATTCATTCTCTTTCTCATTAAGCGTATTCGTGATTTTCCCAGTCTTATCACTGCCGCCATTCACGGCGCCATACTGTTCACTGTCTGGGCTAATGTTCAGAGCATTACCGTACCACTGGCCTGCCATATTTTTGCCGGTTTTAATCTGAATGCCGAATTGGTCCTTCCCCTGAAACTTCCGCAGCGCATTGGTCACCTGGGAACCGCTAATGGTTGTGCCATCATATACCGTAAAAGAGGCTTGCGAC
>NZ_WUDQ01000459.1:0-3020 GCF_009827695.1 Paenibacillus sp. OT2-17
GCGTATTTGTAGGCAGAGGGAAACCTTCGGTCATAAACCCGTTGCCGGAATGCGTGTCATATGCAGTAGCTGACGTGCACTTGCAGCGCGTTTTTCTTCAACCCGGGCATGAACCAGATCTGGCTCGACCAGTTTGAGGGCTTGTGTTGGACATTTACCAATACAGGCCGGACCGCCGTCCACGCCTTCGCATAAATCACATTTGCTGGCAATCATGCGCTCTTTGGGTTGCAAGCGTCCTGACATATTGGTATACAATCCATCCTGCACGACAGGCTGCCCGTTTCGATACTCGGGTACCATGTTAATCGCGCCGTAAGGGCAGGCGATCATGCAGGTTTTACAGCCAATGCAGCTTTCGCTATTAATGAGAATGCAGCCATCTGCGTTCGTAATAGAGCCGTTCGGACAAGCGTTGGCGCATGGAGCATCCTCACAGTGACGACACTGAACGGGTGCAGTGACCCCAAATGATTTGATAACCTTCAGACGAGGGTGAAAATGAAACTCATCATCCGGCGAGATAAAAGGGTTCTCCGCTGAATGTGCGATGACACATGCGATTTCACAGGTACGACAGCCGATACATTGATCGGGATCAGCTAAAACAAAACGGTTCATACAATTCGACTCCTCTCTAACTAACGACAAAAATAATGTATACAGCATAAAAATAACTTAATGTATTAATGAATGGAGTAATCCGCATCCCCTTTGGTGGAAATAGTGTTGCTGTGGCTTTGCTTGCCGGTCCCCCGTTGTTGGAAGGTGGTGTGCAGCAGATGATGCGACACATGACCCAGCGGCTCACCTAGAAATTCATCATAAAGTTTGATGATGTGAGGGTTCTCATGCGATTTTCGTACCTGGTGTGCAGCATCATGTCCATAGATGGAGGATTTACGTGCCCGATAAGCTTCAATTCGTTGCTTTTCTAACATGAGCTTGGGTTGTCCCCCTCCGCTGATACATCCAGCAGGGCAGCCCATCACCTCAATAAAATGATAATCACATTCGCCCGCCTGGACACGATCCAGTAGCTGATAGGCATGTTGTAGCCCGGCGACGACCGCTACCTTGAGCTGCAGCTTGCCTACCTGAACCTCAGCTACTCGAATGCCTTCCTCACCACGTACAAAATCGAGCTGGAGCTTCGGCAGTTTTTCATTTGTCAGCAGCTCGTAACCTGTACGGATGGCAGCTTCCATGACTCCTCCAGTGACTCCAAAAATGGAGCCTGCACCTGAATATTGTCCTAACGGTGAATCGAATTCTTCATCAGGCAGGTTCGCAAAATCAATTCCGCGCTGCTTGATCCAGTATGCAAGTTCACGCGTGGTCAGTACCTCATCCACATCACGGTAACCGTCAGATTCCATTTCGGGACGATCGCATTCAAATTGTTTACAAGTACAGGGCATGATGGCAACGCTGTATATATTCGCAGGTTCCACCTCGTCCAGTTGTGCGCCATAAGATTTGATTAGCGCTCCTAACATTTGCATCGGAGATTTGCAGCTGGATAGATGGTCTAGCAGATCGGGATATTCAATCTCTGCAAATCGGACCCATGCTGGACAGCAGGATGTGAACATGGGTAAGGGACCGCCTTCGGTCACGCGACGAATCAATTCAGTGCCTTCCTCCATGATGGTCACGTCAGCTCCAAAGTTGGTGTCGTATACCCGGTCGAAGCCAAGGCGGCGTAAAGCAGCAGCCATTTTCCAGGCGTCAAGGTGCCGAACGGCATTCCGAATTCCTCCGCGAGTGAAACACGAATGGCTGGAGCACATTGGACGATCCGAAACTGTCCAGGTTTGGTCATCATATCGGCTACCTTATTCAAGTTGTAGCTATAATAGGCAGCGAATAGTGGCTCTCTGATGTCGGCAGGCATATCGCGTTCTTGGATACGTTCCAGCCGTCTAGCTGCGCCTTCCTGTGAAGATGAACCTGCCCAGTCAGATGCGTATACGCTGCATATTTGTACACATTGACCGCAAATAACACATCGGTCTGCATTAACGGTTTGCGGTTCTCCGGGCAATCCCTCTATGGCATCTACTGGACAAACCCCAGCACAACGTCTGCATCCTGTGCAGAGCGTAGGGTCAATATGAATGACAGGGTCTGTGCAATCAGTCGTCTTCATACAAGGAGGCGAAGAGATCTTGTCTATTGTGGTTGACATGGTTTTCTACCTTTCTGCGGCTGATTTTGACCTTATAGGCGTGGGAAAAAGACTTCCCGCCGAGGCTCTGGAGGTGAGTCGGATATACCTTTGGCCAGCCGTAGGACATGATTCGGGCAGGCCTCTACACATGCAGGCTGTCCGTTCTCTGTTTCCGCGCACAGATCGCATTTGCTTGCTGCGGTGCGGGGAAGGGCGACTCGATTTGCACGGTGAGTCAGGCCGGACTGCGTTACAACGTGTCCTGCCCGGTAGACCGGAGACACCTCAATTGCCCCGAAGGGGCAGGCCAAAACACAGGAGGTACAGCCGATACATCGTTCCTCATCTATCATGACGACGCCGTCCTCCTGACGGATGGCCTGTACCGGACAAGCATGTGCGCAGGGGGCATTTTCGCAATGCCGGCATTGCACCGGCACATACATTTCCCCTGTACGTACAACATACACCTTGGGTACAACAGGTACGCTGACGGTTCCGACCGAAGCTCCTATGCCGTTAGCCTGACTGTGAACGGCGAAGCACGCCAGTTCACAGGCTTTGCAACCGATGCACTGTCCGGCGTCTGCGACTACAAAAGAAGAAGCAACAGCGCTTGTTCTACTGGCTGCTCCCATTCTACTCGTCGAAGCTGACCGGTTATCTGTCAGACGGTGCATCATATTCCCTGTGCCGCTCATCTCGTCACCTTATCAGCCAAAACAGCTTCCTGGACGTTCATCTGTCTGCGAATCCGTTGGTACGATTCATGTACATCACGTTCGGCCTGCGCTTGGTCGGCGATCCGTTCCAGACGGATGGCACAGTATTTTAATTCCGGGGTTTT
>NZ_WUDQ01000045.1:0-19760 GCF_009827695.1 Paenibacillus sp. OT2-17
GCGTAAGCTCGACATTATGAGCCTAGATGAAGAAAGCTCTGCTGGGCTGGGACTTAGCGTGAAACGCGTGCGTACAGGACTGCTAGCCGTGTCAGTCGCCTTGGCTGCCTCCTGTGTTGCTGCCATCGGCTCCATCGGCTTTATCGGACTGCTGGCACCGCATCTGGCACGGCGGTTATTTGGGAATCGCCACCGCTATCTATTGCCCGGCTCGGCGATGATCGGCGCCCTGATTCTCGTCCTTGCTGACGCGCTGGGACGAGGTCTGAAGCCGCCGCTCGAAATTCCCGCTGGCATCGTGACAGCCGTCATTGGCGCGCCATATTTTCTGTATCTATTGCTGCGGGAACGCAAACAAAAAGGCAGCGGATAGGATTAGGATAAGAAGTTGCGCAGCGCTGCTAAACGCAGTACTATACTCTAGCGTTTAGCAGCGCTACCTGTACACCGATACGCCGATTAACTTCTTTTCTAAACGATTCATCATGTAGTAACCTCTTTTTAAAAACATTTATCATTTCAGGAAAGCTGGCATTTGTGCTAGGGTCCAAATCGTTAAAAAAGACAGCTAGCTCTGTCGAATGCCCTTCCTTATCTGTCGCATACATTGCCAGTGTCAAAACGTAAGCCGTGGAGCCTCCTTTTTGCCCAGTATGTTTCAGGAATTGCTGGTTTTCAGGAAGAACCATAAATGGTTCCTCCATGACCTCGGACAATAACTTTTGCTCAGCTTTTGTGAACCCTTGACGGCGGTTCAGCTTACTCATTAAAGAGGCATAATCGGCTGTCGTTGAAGCTATAAAACGATCCGTATTAATACGGTCATAATCCTGATCATACCAGGTCTCAATATCTGCGTTTTTCTTGTAAGAACCACTCACATCACGGCGCAGCTTGTTATGAATCACGCGGGCATATCGGCGAAACTCCGTGTCCGACATCGCCTGAATGGCTTCTTTGGCAGAAATATTATTCTTTGTATTATTCCAATTCTCACCTTGTCTCTCCTTCATCCATTCGTAGGGAATCAAAATGGAGGATACAAACGGATAAATGGGATCATGATTTTGCAGCCCCATTTTGGCTCTCGTCCGATTGATCGCATCCACCCCCAGTTTGTCCATTAAATACTCCGCATTGGCGTTGGAACTAAATTGAATCATCCCCTTGGCGACGTCTCGTACAGATACAGTTTCATTCTGTATCCGCCCTTTAGCCTCCATATTCTGTAGCCACGCCGTATGAGCACCACCATCCAAACCCGGCAAATAAAACCTTTCCAGCGAAATCAGCTTCACTCTGTCATCCGGGTTGATCTGATCCACCGCCGCTTGCTTGGCATATTCGATCGCAATGATTGTTTTGACGGTGCTCGCCAAAGGCATCATCCGGTTTTCCTCTTGGCCTGCCAGCTTTTTTTCATCTCTCAGAATCGTAATCGAAACTTTTTCTGCATTCTCCTCCACAAAATGAAGTAAACGCGTGGCAGCATCCTGTTCCTTTGTTTCACCCTCAACCTCGGCTGCAATCGCAGTTGTGGGCCGGACGGTATTCGGGGGATTAGCCACTTGATTCTGCATGAAAGATAGTAATCCTGTTGCCACTCCCATAACGATGAGCACTGTAGCCAAAATAGTTGCTACTATGATAAGGCGCTTTCGTTTCACTATAACCTCCCCCTGTATACACTTCATACACAGGTTTATTTTCCCATTTTTATATTTCAATTTCTATTTTAAACGAAAACACAGTACAAAAAGTTTCATTACGTGTCATATTTTCAAATAACATAAAAAAGAGAGCCTCCTGTACATAATACAGGCTGACTCTCTTTCATTACCCTTCGACACTTATGCTGGATAGGGTACTTCGGTTCCATTCAATATGAGGTGCATCCGAATTTCCGCTTTTAAGGAGTCGGATACTGCACAATATTTTTCCTTACCCATCTGAATCGCTTTCCATACGCGGTAATCTGGAATATCTCCATCTACATGGAATGTCAGATCAATCGCTGTAAAGCCTGTCGGCATTTCTTCCTTGCGCGTACCTTCTGCGTCAATATCAATACGAGTAATGTCCGACAAGAAACGATCCAAAATCATTGTGATATCGATCCCCATACATCCTGCCAGACCTGCCAACAGCAGTTCCATGGGTGTCATCCCTTTACCATCACCGCCATAAGCCGCCGTAGCATCCATCCCTACAGAATAACCGGATGGTCCCTCCGAAGTAAACGCGCGTTTGCCGTGCCAAGTTGTAGATACTTTCATGTTCAAAGGCCTTCTTTCCATCTTAATAATCTATGATTTATCCTCGATCTTACTTTAAAACTCACTGATTTGGCGTAAAAATTTCTGTGTTCTCTCATGCTGGGGAGTGTCAAAAAACGCCTGTGGCGCTGCCTCCTCCAAAATGATACCATCTGCCATAAATATAACCTTGTCTGCCACCTCGCGAGCAAATTTCATCTCATGAGTAACGACGACCATCGTCATTCCGTCTTGAGCCAACTCTCGCATAACACCCAGCACCTCCCCTACCAGCTCGGGATCAAGCGCCGATGTCGGCTCGTCGAACAGCATAATCGCCGGGTCCATCGCCAGCGCACGTGCAATGGCTACCCGTTGCTGCTGTCCACCGGACAGACGTGAAGGATGTACATCCTGCTTATCCGATAACCCCACCCGCTCCAACAACCGTTGTCCGATGGAGATAGCCTTGTCGCGCGGCATTTTTTTTACTGTCAGCAGTCCTTCAATGACATTGCCGATTGCGGTTTTGTGCGGATACAGATTGAATTGCTGAAACACCATCCCCGTCTGTTTGCGAATATCACGAATGGCTGCTTGGCGGACACGAACGGGAGCCGTAGCATCTACCTCAATCCCATTCACCTCAAACTTGCCGGAAGACAGCTCTTCCAGACCGTTCAGGCAGCGCAGCAAGGTACTTTTACCTGAGCCGCTCGGGCCGAGTAATACGACGATTTCACGAGCGGCAACCTGAAAATCAATGCTTTTCAGAACCTCTACCTGTCCGAATCGTTTACCTAATCCGTTTGTTGTTATCATCATCTATCATCTCCACCTTAATAAGCTCGAGCCAGACGCTTTTCCACCCGCTCCAGTATAGCGGAGAATCCAATGCTCATAATCCAGTACATCAGGCCAATTTCGAGCAGAAACGGCATGTAGAGCAAATACTGTGCCTGTAAAAGCTGTGCCTGTCGCATCAATTCACTGACCCCGATAACCGACACCAGCGACGTTTCTTTAAGCATACCTACAAATGTATTCCCCATCGGTGCAATTGCAATGCGTACCGCCTGAGGAAGAATAATGCGCCACATCGTTTGACCGGGCGACATTCCCGTCGCATAAGCTGCCTCGGTCTGTCCCTGGGGTACGGCTAAAATAGCTCCACGGAACGTCTCCGATAAGTACGCCCCTGTATTAATACTGAGTGCCAGACAAGCAGCCGTCAGCGATCCGAATGATATGCCATAATCATCCAGTCCATAATAAATGACCGCAATCTGCACCAAAACCGGCGTCCCCCGAATGATCGATACATACATGCGCGCCAGCCATCGAACGGGTCGATTCCCCTTCAACCGGGCCACAGCAACAACCAAACCAATAATTAGGCCAAAAAACATAGAGACAATCGTAATATATAGCGTATAATAAGCACCCTTTAATAAAAAAGGGACGTTCTCCCACATTAATTCAAGCATCGGTTATATTCCCTTCTTTCAGACGAGTGGCCCCATGTCAGCATAAAAGCCAAGACTGGAGCCAGACGCCTCTAACAGGCTTACGTTATTCTTTTGGCTCCTCGCCAAACCATTTTTTGAAAATTGTTTTGTAAGTGCCGTCTTCCTTCATTTCCTTCAAAGCCTTGTTCAAAGCTTCTTTAAGCTCAGGAGTTTTCTGGTTAATGGCTACACCCGCTTGATCCGATTTAATCGGCTCGCCTACGGCTTTAATTTGGAACCCGTTTTTATCGATAATCGGCTTGAGAGCATACAGATTGTTGATTGTTGCGTCAATACGACCAGAGTTTAGATCCTTTAAGGAAGTAATGACATCATCATACGTTTTAATCTCAAAATCGCCTACCTTCGGTAGTACTTCATTCCGCAGATAAGATTCATCATTCGTTCCCAAGCCGACACCAATGGTTTTGCCTTTAAAGTCCTCCAGCTTGGTAATATCATTTGTTTTGCTGTTTACGATAATGTTTACATTGTTTGTGATATAAGGTTCTGTGAAGTCAATGGCCTTCTTACGATCCTCTGTGATCGTCACCTGGCTAATCACTGCATCGAATTTTTTCTTTTGCAAACTTGGAACCAGTCCCGAGAATTCTTGTGCCGTGAACTCCGGTTTCACTCCAATCCGCTTCGCCAATTCTTTGGCGATATCCACATCAAATCCATCCAATTCCTTGTTGTCGTTCAAAAAATTGTACGGCGGATAGGTGCCCATCATACCTACCTTAATTACACCAGCCTTCTTGATTGCTTCGAGCTGGTTACTCGCTGCCACATTACTGCTACCCGCTCCATTACTAGTATTAGAAGCTTCTGGCTTAGTACCGCAAGCGCTCAGCACAAGGCTGAACAATGCCAGAGCCATGAGTGTAGTTACCAAGAACCCTTTTTTACGTGTTTTCATGTATCGTTCTCTCCTGTCTGGATGTAAATGATTGAGTTCTTCTATGTGATTTGGCTATATTATTTGTTGCCAACGCCCCATTCATGCGATGTTGCACATCTAGCTTTGACCTAATAGTCCATAAAACTCAAAATTAGCCGCCTCTGCTGCCAATCTTTTAGCAGTTATCTGCGTGATGTGGTCATGTGTTCCCTCTGAACCGAATAGCCAGCGTGTAATGACACCTTCGATCATACTCATGAGTAGTGCCGCCCTTAATTCGACATCCAATTCAGCAGGCAACATGTTCAGCTCGATCGCTCTTTCCATATTGCGCCGGAATGCCTGCTCCATCGCGGCCCTTGTCTCTCGGATACTCTGGCGCACCGGTTCATCGACACCGCTGCCGATCAGCAGCAAACCCATCAGATAGCGGTTCTCCAATGCAAAATCAAATAACCGAACAAACAGCGCCTCCGATGCCTTAACCATATCAGCCAGCGTTCCCGCATCACGGCGATATCCCTGTCCAATCGCTGACAGTAGTTGTTCACGACCGGTAGCGATAATCTCCAGCGCCAGTGCCTCTTTGCTTTTAAAATGCCAATAAAACGTGCCTTGGGCTACTCCCGCCTCTACCACGATATCTGAAATCTTCGTTTGATGGTAACCCTGCTCGGCGAACCGCTTCAATGCTATGTGAAGAAGCTGTGTTCTGCGGTCTGTTTCTTCTCCCGCGTGCTCGGCAGGTTGGTCATTTGAGACGGTCTCGGACTGCTTCGCCTTCCGTGGCTGCATGGGTTTCCTCCTCCCGATTGATCAGTCAGTCAGTTTTGTATTTTTAATCCTATAGGATAAGTATACTTTTGTCAAACGAAAAAAGAGAACCTCCACATAGGTTCTCTTTATCCTATATATTACTGCTACAGCAATGCTTTTGCCGCAATATCCGTACGGTTTTGTTTACCTTCAAAGGTAATACGATCCGCCTGTTCGTAAGCTTTGTTCCGTGCCCCGGTAATATCACGTCCCAAGCCGACCACACCTAATACACGTCCGCCGTTCGTTACCCACTCACCCTGTTCGTTGATGCCTGTTCCAGCATGGAACACAATGGCTTCGTCTACCTGTTCCAATCCGTGGATAGGTACGCCTTTGGCGTAAGCTCCAGGATAACCTCCGGATGCCAGCACCACGCACACCGCCGCTTCATCCTTCCACTCAATCTCCACCTGATCCAGCGTGCCATTTACAGCAGCAAGAAATATATCGAGCAGATCGGATTTTAAACGAGGCAGAACCACTTGAGTTTCCGGATCACCGAAACGTGCATTAAACTCAATGGTCTTTGGCTTGCCATCCGGCGAAATCATCAATCCGGCAAATAATACACCTCGGAACGGACGCCCTTCAGCAACCATGGCCTTGGCCGTCGGCTTAATAATCGTCTCAATAGCTTCCTCAATAATGGAATTGGCTATGTGAGGCAACGGAGAATACGTACCCATGCCACCTGTATTCGGGCCTTTGTCACCATCAAAAATTGGCTTGTGGTCTTGCGCCGCAGCCATCGGACGAACCGTTTCACCGTCGACAAAGGAGAGAATCGACATTTCCTGACCAGCCAGAAACTCCTCGATCACGACTTGTGCCCCGGCTTCACCAAACACCTTGGTCACCATAATGTCAGAGAGAGCCTTTTCCGCTTCCTCCATCGAGTACGCGACCGTTACCCCTTTGCCTGCCGCCAGTCCGTCTGCCTTGATGACGACTGGGATCGGTTGCTCCTTCAAGTATGCATGTGCTTCCTCGTAAGTATAAAACTTGCGATAGGTTGCTGTCGGAATATGATATTTATGGAGCAAATCCTTCATGAAGATTTTGCTGCCTTCAATTTCCGCTGCATTTTTACGCGGTCCGAAGACTGGAATGCCTTTCGCTTCAAATGCATCCACAATGCCATCTGCCAGCGGATCATCGGGGCCAACCACGACAAGTCCTACCTTTTTGGATTCCGCCAGCTCTGTCAGCGCGTCAAAGTCACTCACCGGAATCGGCACACACTCCGCTAACTGTCCGATACCAGCATTGCCTGGTGCACAATAGATTTGTCCGGCCTTGGGGCTTTTCTTCAGCGCCCATACAATTGCATGTTCACGGCCGCCCCCTCCGATAACCAAAATATCCATTCAGGTGATTCCTCCCGCTCCCATTAAGATTGTTCAGGTGAAAATGCTGTTGCATCCTCAACTCATACAAGTTAGTGCTTGAAATGACGTACGCCTGTAAAGACCATGGCAATGCCGTATTCGTTAGCAACCTTGATGGACTCTTCGTCTTTGATGGAGCCGCCCGGCTGAATAACTGCTGTAATGCCTGCTTTAGCTGCCAACTCCAACGTATCGCCCATCGGGAAAAATGCATCGGATGCCAGTACGGCACCTTTTGCTTTGTCACCGGCCTGCTCGATAGCAATCTTGGCCGCACCGACACGGTTCATTTGTCCTGCGCCTACGCCAATGGTCATATTATCTGCCGCCAGTACGATGGCGTTGGATTTCACATGCTTAACCACTTTCCAGCTAAACAAAAGCTGTTTCAGTTCTTCCTCGGATGGTGCCCGCTCCGTTACAACTGTAAGTGCATCCGAGTCTACAGCGTGAATGTCATTTTGCTGAACTACCATGCCGCCTTCAATGGAAGTCACGACGAAACGGCTCTCTGCCTGTTCAGACCGGGAAAGCTCACCCAGATCAAGCAAACGAATATTTTTCTTTTTCGTTAAAATCTCCAATGCTTCTTTCGTAAATCCCGGTGCCAGTACAATTTCCAAAAAGATCTCACTCAGCTTATTCGCTGTATCACCATCAATAATCCGGTTAGCCGCTACGATGCCACCAAAAATCGAGGTTGGATCAGCTGCATACGCCTTGCTGTACGCTTCATAAATACTGCCGCCGATTCCTACACCGCAAGGATTCATATGCTTAACTGCTACTACTGTAGGTTCGCTGAATTCTTTAACGATTTGCAAAGCAGCATTAGCATCATTGATGTTATTGTAAGACAGCTCTTTGCCGTGAAGTTGTTTCGCTGTTGTCAGTGTACCCTTTGCCGCCAATGGCTCACGGTAAAATGCCGCCTGCTGATGCGGATTTTCGCCATAACGCAAATCCTGAATTTTTTCATAGGTTACAGTGTAACGCTCAGGCAACGGCTCGCCTGTCACATTCGACAAATAATCGGATATCAAAGCGTCGTATGACGCCGTATGACGGAAAACTTTTGCGGCCAAACGCTTACGGGTATTCAGCTCCGTATCGCCATCCTTACGGATTTCCTCCAACACTGTGCTATAGTCATCAGCATCGACCACCACACTGACAAAAGCATGATTTTTTGCCGCAGAACGCAGCATCGTTGGACCGCCGATGTCGATATTTTCAATCGCGTCCTCATAAGTTACACCGGGTTTGGCAATCGTTTCCGCAAAAGGATACAGATTCACAACGACCAGATCTATATAACCCAATCCAAGTTCTTTCATCTGACGCTGATGCTCTTCATTATCCCGAACAGCCAGCAAGCCGCTGTGTACCGCAGGGTGGAGTGTTTTAACACGTCCATCCATAATTTCAGGAAAACCCGTTACCTCTGAAATGCCGATGACGGGAATGCCCTCCTTCGACAACAAGCTGCTCGTTCCCCCTGTCGAAACGATCTCCACACCCAATTTGGACAACTCGCGGCAAAATTCCACGATCCCCCGCTTATCCGATACGCTGACGAGCGCTCTTTTAATACTCACCCTGTCTCCTCCTTTAGCTCTTTCAGAAATTTTGCAAAATTCTCTTTTATCATTTTATTTCCCGAGAAATATCGGAAAATGCCTGTACAGCATCCTTGATATGACAATGATATGACAAATTACAATCATTCTTAGAGAAGTGAAATCACTTTGCGACCATTTAATTGGATTTTGCCTTGGGCCAATTTGCCAACTACCTCTGGATATAGCTGACGTTCAACGGATTGAATGACTGCGGATAAGGATTCCGCTGTATCATGGTCGTCAACTTCCACGACACGCTGGGCAATAATGGCACCCGTATCCATGCCCCCGTCCACAAAATGAACGGTGACGCCACTTACCTTAACCCCATAGGTCAATGCCTGTCCAACAGCATCTTTCCCTGGAAATGCCGGAAGTAGTGACGGATGAATATTAATGATTTTTCCTGCGTAGGCATCAACCATGACACTGGATAGCAAACGCATGTAGCCAGCTAACACGATGAGATCAATTGATTTCTTATCCAGTAAAGTCACCAGTTCACGCTCATAGTCTTCTCGAGAAGGATATTCCTTGGGTCGAAAAGTATGGCACGCAATTCCAGCTTTCTGTGCTCTAGCTACGGCAGGAGCCGCAGGCTTGTCACAGATGAGCAGTTCTACCGAGGCGCCGCCCAGTTCTCCTCGTGCAGCCGCATCCACCAATGACTGAAAATTCGTCCCCTCGCCTGATGCAAAAACAGCAATCCGGTACTCGTTCATTACACCTCGGCTCCCATAAAGGTCACGATAGAACTGCCTTCCGTTACTTTTCCGATCACATATGCGGCTTCGCCCTGTTTCTTCAGAACTTCCAGTGCAGTCTGTGCATGCTCTTCGCCTACAACGATTACCATTCCAATTCCCATATTAAAGGTTGTGAACATGTCTTTGTTGGAGATTGCGCCTTTTTCCTGCATGAGCTGGAAGATTGGCAAAATCGGCCAAGTGCCGTATTCTATATCCACATTGACGTGATCCGGTAACACTCTAGGGATATTTTCAATAAAACCGCCACCTGTGATATGCGCCATGCCTTTTACTTTTACCTTGTCCAGCAATGCCAAAACGGATTTCACGTAAATTTTCGTCGGCTCCAGCAGTACATCGCCCAGTTTGCCGTTCAAGCCTTCGATTTCATCATGCAAATCATAGCCCTGCTGTTCCAATAACAGCTTGCGAACCAGTGAGAAGCCGTTACTGTGAACTCCACTGGAGGCCAGTCCGATAACGGTATCTCCGGGAGCAATAGAGCTACCGTTGATGATTTTGCTTTTATCTACAATCCCTACCGTGAATCCGGCAATATCATATTCACCCTCGCTGTACATCCCTGGCATTTCTGCAGTTTCACCGCCGACCAGCGCACAGCCCGATTGATGGCAACCCTCTGCAATTCCAGCGACTATAGCTTCGATTTTCTCGGGCACAACCTTGTCACAAGCGAGGTAATCCAGAAAAAAGAGTGGCTCCGCGCCCCCGACGATAATGTCGTTTACACACATCGCAACCGCGTCAATACCAATGGTGTCATGACGATCCATTGCGAAAGCAAGCTTCAGCTTCGTGCCGACACCATCGGTACCGGAAACGAGTACAGGCTCCTCGTACTTATCCTTATTCAGGCCGAACAACGCACCGAATCCGCCCAAGTCCGTCAGCACTTCGGGACGGAAGGTACGTTTAACGTGCTTTTTCATCCGTTCTACTGCTTCATTACCGGCAGCGATATCTACCCCTGCGTTTTTGTATGCTTCGGACATTCATGAACACTCCTTCAAATGATTGACCCTCCTAAGTCCTCCCTAACAGGGAGGATTCCATGGGGCTGCTCCCCCTGGACCCCTCAAGAGTCGGTCAGATGTGTAAGGTTGGGTGCTGCTTGGTGGTTGGTTCGTGCTGTGAGTCGCGTGTTGTCCTTTGTATTCGTGGGCTATACCCGCGAATACAAAGGACACGCTTTAGTGCGAGGCCGCCTATGCAGTGGCGGCGGGGCACGTCCCGGGCTGTTTGCTTCGCAAAGGCGGGGACGTGCCAGGGCTGGGAAGTAAGCAGCGCCAGAGGCTCGCTTACTTTCTAGCCCTCAGGTTTGAGGCAGGCAGCTTCGCCTTGCCTGCTGTTGAGCTTCGCTTCGCTGGCTCAACCTTATAAGAGCAGGGTGACTTTTTGTGAGTCACCGCTCCGTTAAAAACTCATGGCATGAAATAGTTATGCCATGAGTTTTTAACTGCCTTTCCTATCCTCTTCCCCGTGGGAACAGAAGAGGTACAGTCACTGCTGCAAAATGCTGCACACCTGAGGAACGGAGCGGGTGGAAGGATTCTGGAGAAGCGAAAGCGTTCGCCTTTGCCGCTGGATTCTAACCCTGTAATGGGTTATTCCAATCCAGGAATCCAGCGGCAACAGCGATCGGAAGAACCTTCCACACGCGGAGTGGCCCCCTCAGAACCGCCTTCAATTCGTACTAGTACCATACACCACCTGTATCTCTTTTGTTCCCTTTTCTCAACAACTACATCCGAACTTTTCTTCACCTTTGAAATCTACCTGAGTCGGGTAATCATTATCGAAACAGGCTAGGCACAAGCCGCCTTTGTAATCCTGTTCGTTATATCCGCCTACAGCGGCAATCAAACCCTCAGCGCTCATAAAGTAGAGCGAATCGGCGTTAATTTCCTCACGAATTTCCTCGACGGTTTTGGACGAAGCGATCAGTTCCCGGCGATCCGGCGTGTCGATGCCATAGAAGCACGGGTTTTTGAAAGGCGGTGAGGTAATACGAACATGTACCTCCAACGCCCCCGCATCCCGCAGCATATTTACGATTCGACGGGACGTAGTACCCCGGACGATAGAATCGTCGATCATAATGACTCGTTTACCTTCAACAACACGGCGTACAGCGCTCAGCTTCATTTTCACACCCTGCTCGCGCAGCTCCTGGCTCGGCTGAATGAAGGTACGTCCAGTGTATTTATTTTTAATCATGCCCAGTTCATAAGGAATACCTGTCTGCTCTGCATAACCAATCGCAGCCGAAATACTGGAGTCCGGTACACCGGTAACCAAATCTGCATCAACAAAAGCTTCCAGCGCCATCTGGCTACCCATTCTTTTGCGTGCAGCATGAAGATTAGAACCATTCAAGTCACTGTCAGGTCGGGCAAAATAAATATATTCCATTGCACATAGCGCTTTACGGTGCTTTTCTTCCGTGTAACGATCTTCATGCAGTCCATTTTTGTCCAACACCAACAGCTCACCTGGCTCGATATCGCGCAGCAACTCTGCCCCAATCGTTTCCAAAGCACAGGACTCGGATGCAAACAAGTATGCATCACCTAATCTGCCCATCGTCAACGGGCGCAAGCCGTTGGGATCAGAAGCAACCAGCAGTTTATCGTTGGTCATAATGAGAAAAGCAAATCCGCCGACAATACGCTTCAATGCATCTTTCGCGGCCTCCACCAAATCCTTGGACGACCTTGCGATCAAATGCGCAACTACTTCGGTATCGCTGGTCGTTTGAAAAATAGACCCGCCTTGCTCCAGCTCATGCCGAATTTGCAAAGCATTCACGATATTCCCGTTCGTAGCTACCGCTAGGTCTCCATCACGATACTTGAACACCAAAGGCTGTGCATTCGTTAGCTTACTGTCTCCACTTGTCGAGTAGCGCACATGTCCTATGGCAATATCGCCTGTCAGCGAAGCCATCAAATCTTTATTGAATACTTCTTTTACAAGCCCCATTCCACGATGATAATGGAACTCGTCGCCACTGCTCACACAGATGCCTGCACTTTCCTCCCCGCGATGCTGGAGTGCATGCAATCCGTAATAGGCTAGAGAAGCGGCATCGGAGTGTCTATACACACCGAATACGCCGCATTCCTCTTTTAATTTATCAAACAGCCCCTCTTTACCAGAGCCTTCATTATAATAATCTCCAGTCCACAACGTCCGTGCTGTTATTTCATCAGACATGGAATGACATCCTCCCAGATTTGCTTCAAACTGGCGACTGCCTCGTTCAAAGCGGGTTGTCCGTTCACCTCAACTGTCAATTGTGATCCTTCAACTTTTCCTAATACAGTAACTGGCACTTCCAAACCACGCAGATGTGCTTCCAGAGCAGACGCTTTATCCGGCGATGCAGATAACAAAATACGGGATTGGCTTTCGCTAAACAAAGCATGGTCAGGACGCAAGCTCGTTTCTACGTTGACCTGTGCTCCCAATCCGCCGCTAATCCCGGATTCCGCAAGCGCTACAGCCAATCCGCCCTCTGCCAAATCATGCGCAGATTGTACCAATCCGCCTTGAATCGCTCCCAGTACCGCAGTCAGCAGTTTTTTCTCTACGTTCAAATCCAGCTCAGGCGGGCGTCCCTCGGATACACCGTGTACGACAGCTTGGAACTCACTGCCTCCCAGCTCGGCCTTTGTTTCCCCCACTAGGAAAATTACATCGCCTTCGGCTTTGAAGCCTTGTGTCGTAATATGATCTGTATCATGTACCAAACCTACCATACCGACAACAGGCGTCGGATAGATGGAGCCTTTAGCATTTTCATTGTACAAGCTGACATTGCCCCCGATGACAGGTGTATCCAGTACACGGCAAGCTTCTGCCATACCGTCCACGGCTTTTTCCATTTGCCAGAAAATATCCGGCTTTTCAGGGTTACCGAAGTTCAGGTTATCCGTAATCGCCAACGGCTCGCCGCCGGAGCATACAATGTTACGCGCTGCTTCGCTGACTGCAATCCGTCCGCCCACCTCTGGATCAAGGTATACATAACGTCCGTTACAATCTGTCGTCATGGCGAGCCCCTTACGAGTTCCGCGCACAGTCACAACAGCTGCATCCGATCCCGGACGAACGGCTGTACTCGTGCGAACCATGTAGTCATACTGCTCGTATACCCATTTCTTACTGGCTACACTTGGTGAAGACAGCACCTTTTTCAACGCACCGTTCAAATCCGTCACTTCAGCGTAACGCAGTGTGTCAATAGCAGCATTTTGCTCATAATAAGCAGGGACTTCGGAAGGCTTGTCATAAATCGGACACTCGTCAACCAGCGCCGTCACTGGCATATCTCCGACCACTTCATTGTGATGGAACAAACGCAAACGACCGTCATCCGTCACTTTACCGACCTTGGCACAAATAACACCCCAACGCTCGAAAATTTCCAGTGCCTGTGCTTCATCCTTAGGCTCTACTACGAACAGCATCCGTTCCTGTGATTCGGACAGCATCATTTCATAAGGTGTCATGCCCTCTTCACGCTGCGGTACCTGATCCAGATACAGCTCCAGGCCGTTGCCAGCCTTACTCGCCATCTCCGCGCTGGAGCAGGTAAGTCCTGCGGCACCCATATCCTGAATACCCAGCACAATACCGCTGTCGATCAGTTCCAGACATGATTCCATAACCAGCTTCTCCATAAAAGGATCGCCTACTTGAACCGCAGTCCGGTTCGCTTCAGATTCCTCTGTCAGCTCAACCGATGCGAATGTCGCTCCGTGAATCCCATCACGACCTGTCGGCGGGCCCACATAGAACACCGGGTTACCGACCCCTTTAGCAACACCACGCTGGATTTTATCATGGTCAATCAGTCCGACACACATTGCATTAACGAGCGGATTGCCTTCGTAGCTTTCATCAAATACAACCTCGCCACCTACAGTCGGAATACCGATACAGTTCCCATATCCCGCAATACCAGATACCACATGCTCGAACAAATATTTCACACGGTCGCTCTCCAGCTTCCCAAAACGCAGAGAGTTCAACACCGCGACAGGTCTTGCACCCATGGAGAAAATATCACGGATGATACCGCCTACCCCAGTCGCTGCCCCTTGAAAAGGCTCCACAGCCGACGGATGGTTATGACTTTCGATTTTAAATACAACCGCTTGGTTGTCACCGATATCTACAATGCCTGCGCCCTCGCCGGGTCCCATCAGAACTCGCGGACCGCTCGTTGGAAAACGACGCAGCAACGGCTTAGAGTTTTTGTAAGCACAATGCTCTGACCACATGACACTGAATACGCCAATCTCCGTATAATTCGGCTGACGTCCCATGAATTCACAGATCAACGCATATTCACTGTCCGATACACCCATCTGCTGATACAGTTTATGTTCGGCAACCTGCTCTGCCGTCGGTTCCTTAGCGGACACTTGCTGCGCCATGTCGATCCCTCCAAGCATTCAAAATAGATGTAAACATACGTTTGCCGTCATCCGTTCCGAGCAATGCGTCCACCGCGCGTTCCGGATGAGGCATCATGCCCAGCACGTTTCCTTGTTCATTACAAATCCCTGCGATATCCGTCACGGAACCGTTTGGATTATCTCTATACGTAAATACGATCTGGTTATTCGCCTGCAAGCGAGCCAGCGTCTCATCATCACAGTAATAGTTGCCTTCGCCGTGGGCGATCGGAATGACGATCTCTTCACCAGCAGCGTAATCTTTTGTAAAAGGTGTTTGGTTATTCGCAACCTTCAACACCGTATCATGGCAACGGAACTTCATCGACAGATTACGGCGCAAAGCGCCTGGCAGCAGCCCAGCTTCAGTCAGAATTTGAAAACCGTTACAGATACCTAAAATGTATTTCCCCTCGGCAGCCGCTTTGGCTACTTCCTTCATCACCGGAGCAAACCGGGAAATCGCGCCGCAACGCAGGTAATCCCCGTAGGAGAAGCCTCCTGGAACAAGAATACAATCATAAGGCGACAGATCCGTCGCAGTATGCCAAACATAATCGACAGGTTCACCGACCGTGTCCTCTACCGCCTTATAGCAGTCAATATCACAGTTGGAGCCCGGAAAAACCAGAACTGCAAATTTCATGGAATCAGCCCTCCAGTTCGTAGCGGTAGTCTTCAATGACCGTGTTGGCCAACAGCTTTTCGCACATCTCAATGATGCGCTTTTCAGCACTCTCGCGGTCTGTTGTATCCAGATTCAATTCCATATACTTACCAATTCTGACGCTGTCCACTTCTCCGAAACCCATAGAATGCAGTGCGCCTTGCACCGCAACCCCCTGCGGGTCCAAAACGCTTTGCTTAATCGTGACATAGACTGTTGCTTTCATCATGTTCCTTCAGTTCCTCCTCCGAATGAGTGAATCCTATTGGTTGAATTATGATTACTATTTACTGTGCCGTCAGACGCCGCCAAATATCCGTATATCTTGCAGTTGTTTCTTCTACGACCTCAGCAGGCAACGGATCGGGCTTGCTATTCTTGTCCCAACCGGATGATGCCAAATAGCTTCGTACCGGCTCCTTGTCCATGCTGTCAATCTCAACATCCAGCTCATACTTTTCCTGTGCCCAAAAACGGGATGAATCTGGAGTGAAAATTTCGTCAATCAAAATCACCTTACCGTTAACAAGACCAAACTCAAACTTGCAATCGGCTAAAATAATCCCCCGCTTCTCACAGAAAGCACGTGCAAATTCGTACAACGCCAGGCTTTTTTCTTCAAGCTCGCCTGTCAATTCAACCCCGACCAGCTCTTTCATCTGATGGAGAGAAATGTCCTCGTCGTGTCCAACATCATTTTTTGCAGCCGGTGTAAATAAAGGCTTGGGAAAGCGCTCATTTTTACGCAGCCCCTCTGGCAATGGAATGCCGTTCACCTCACCGTTCTGCTCATACTGACGCCAGCCGCCTCCGGTAATATATCCGCGCACCACACACTCAATGTCGATGCGTTCAGCCTTCAGCGTGACCATGATACGGTCCTTCAGCAACTCTTTATTCTGTTCGTCGATCACATGCCCGAGCTTGTTCACATCGGTGTGCACGACATGGTTTTCCAACAAGTCTTTCGTCTGCTCAAACCAGAAAGCGCTGAGCTTATTCAGCACGTTCCCCTTTTCGGGCACGGGCGGCTCTAACACATAATCAAAAGCCGAAATTCGGTCCGTCACGACAATCAGAAAATGCTCTCCGAGATCATACAGTTCACGCACCTTGCCTTTGTACAAGAGCGGCGCATGGATCAGACCTTCGGCAGTAGACAATGACATTTCATTACACCTCTTTCAAAAGAGTATTCCCCCTCCTAAATCCTCCCCTCAGGGAGGACACCCAGGGCTGCTGCCCTCGGGACTCCCGCAAGGGTTAGCTAGTGAGCAGGGGATGGCGGGTTACTGGAGCTACGGTGGAGTGAGCGCGTTCCGCTGGATGAAGGCTTGTTGGCACAAGCCCTCATCCAGCAACGCTTTTACGTTAGTACAGATCGACGTTTTTACGTATTAACAATGTATTAACGCTTCCGACTCTAAGCGACAAGTTTTATGCCGCTTACAGCTCGACCGTGATTCAGCGTCTACATACCGCCAAACCATTCGGCCCGTGGCCGTAGCACGGCATGCCATGCAGCGAGCATTGGGCTTCGCTTCTTGAGCCTGCGCGTGCTCGTGAGGACCGCGGGCTGTTTGCTACGCAAATTAGGTAGCCCTCACGAGCACGTTGCTTTGCGATAGAAAAGCAGTGGAACACGCTTTTCTATCGTTCTTCGGGGTGGTGCGGCATCTTATGTGCCGCACCACCCCTAGTTCTGCTCCCTCATGAAGGTTGGTGCTGGAAGCAGCGGAGCGGACGGAATCGTTCTGGAGAAGCGTTAGCGCTTGCCTTTGCCTCTGGATACCAACCTTTACAGGTTTATTCCAATCCAGGAATCCAGGGGCAACAGCAATCGGAAGAATGATCCGTTCGCGCAGCGGCCTCATCACGCTCTTTATACCCTCCCAAGCGCCAACCAACCTTCCCTCCTACTCCCCTAATCCCAGCTTTTTGAAGATCGTATCCACGTTCTTCAGATGCCAGGCTGGGTTGAACGCGTCCTCGATTTCGTCTGCGCTGAGCACGGCAGTAATTTCCGGGGTCGCCTCGACGATTTCGCGGAATTGGCGTTGCTCTTCCCACGCCTGCATAGCACGCGGCTGCACAGTATCGTAAGCTTTTTCACGACTAAAGCCTTTGTCGATCAGCTTGGTCATAATACGACCGGAGAACGGTACGCCGTACGTACGGGCCATATTGCGCTTCATATTTTCAGGGAAGACCGTCAGATTTTTTACGATATTACCAAAACGGTTCAGCATGTAGTTCAACAGCATCGTTGCATCCGGCAGAATGATGCGTTCTACGGAAGAATGCGAAATGTCGCGTTCATGCCACAGGGTTACGTTCTCATACGCAGATACCATATGCCCACGAATCACGCGTGCCAGGCCAGAGATGTTTTCACTGCCGATCGGATTGCGTTTATGCGGCATCGCAGAAGAACCTTTTTGACCTTTGGCAAAAGCTTCTTCCACCTCACGGAACTCACTCTTTTGCAGAGCACGGACTTCTGTAGCAAATTTGTCCAACGATGTGGCGATCAACGCTAATGTTGCCATGTATTCGGCATGACGGTCGCGCTGAAGCGTCTGTGTAGAAATTGGTGCAGGCTTGGTGCCCAGCTTGCGGCATACAAATTCTTCTACGGCCGGGTCAATGTTGGCATATGTCCCAACTGCACCGGACATTTTACCGTATTGTACTTGGTCAGCCGCAAAACGAAAGCGTTCCAGATTGCGCTTCATTTCCTCGTACCACAATCCCATCTTCAGTCCAAACGTTGTTGGCTCAGCATGTACTCCGTGTGTACGTCCCATCATCGGTGTGTGCTTGTAAGCCAATGCCTTTTCCTTCAAAATTTCAATAAAATTCAAGATATCGCGCTCCAGGATTTCATTCGCCTGCTTTAACAGGTAGCCCAGTGCCGTATCAACTACGTCTGTGGAAGTCAAACCATAATGTACCCATTTGCGCTCGTCTCCAAGACTTTCGGACACCGTGCGGGTAAAAGCAATGACATCATGTCTTGTCTCCTGCTCAATTTCATAGATCCGTTCAATATCAAAACTTGCATTCTTACGCAGAGCCACAGTATCCTCTTTTGGAATAACCCCTAATTCCGCCCAAGCTTCACAGGCACACAGCTCTACTTCCAGCCACGCTTTAAATTTATTTTCTTCCGTCCAAATCGCTCTCATTTCCGGTCTGCTATAGCGTTCGATCATGACTATTTATTCCCCCAAATATTGGTTTGTTCAATCCATTCCAGCGCTTGTTCCGCATCCTGGCACAATAGATTAATATGTCCCATCTTTCGGCCTGGCTTGGCTTCACTTTTTCCATACAAATGCAGCTTGGGTACAACATCCAATCTTTCAGCTTCAACATCCGATTGCGCAAACCGCCGAACCACGTCCTCCAAATGCTCACCTAACACATTGACCATCACGACGGAAGTCAGCAGCTTCGTGCTGCCCAAGGGTAAACCGCAAATCGCACGTATGTGCTGCTCGAATTGCGACGTCGCGCATCCCTCCATCGTGTAATGGCCGGAGTTATGCGGTCGTGGTGCCAACTCATTAACGTACAATTGTCCATCTTCGGTGACAAACATCTCCACAGCGAGCAGTCCCACCGCACCCAGCGAATCTGCCACAGCCAGCGCTAACTTTCGCGCTTCCTCCTGGACAGGTTCTGGCACACGCGCAGGCACAATTGACGTGTGCAAAATATTGTTCACGTGAATGTTTTCGGCAGGTGGAAAGGCTTTGGCTTCACCGTTCGTGCTGCGAGCTACAATCACCGAGATTTCGCAGCGAAAACGGATGAACTGTTCCAATACCAGTTCTGCACCGCCTCCTGCCAGTTGTTCGTAGGCAGCCGTGGCTTCCTCCGGTTGGCGAATGACCACTTGTCCCTTGCCATCATAACCACCGACTGCTGTCTTGAGCACACACGGTACACCCAGTTCAGCTACCGCTTGAACCATATCCGCAGGACTACTGATTTCACGATACGGAGCGACAGGGACACCAGCAGCTTCAATAGAACGCTTCTCTCTCAGACGATGCTGGGTTGTGTACAAAAGACTGCTGCCTTGCGGAACGCTGGATTCCTGTTCCAAAAGTGCAGCCACACCCGCGTCCACATTTTCAAACTCATACGTGATCACATCGCACCGCTCAGCCAGCTCTCTGGCTGCATGCTCATCATCATAGGCAGCGCGGATTTGTTCTGACACCTGTCCACATGGGCTATCCGGTGTAGGGTCCAGTGTCACAAAGCGATATCCTAGATTGGTTCCCGCCAGTACAAGCATCCTTCCTAATTGCCCGCCTCCCAAAAGTCCAATCGTTGTACCAGGAGGTCGGA
>NZ_WUDQ01000460.1:0-3017 GCF_009827695.1 Paenibacillus sp. OT2-17
TATTTTATATCGTATGGTTGTAGAATCCACTCTGTTTTTTTCTTTATTATATTCTGTCTGCAACGTAGCAGTTCCATCTTCCAGTTCGCCTTCTACAATCCAAGTTTTCCCCATATCTGTCACATCGTCAAATTGAAATGCTGTCTTTGAACCGATGAGTTCTTGCACCGCTTTTTCTAAACGGCTTACCACTGTCGGAGTTAGCGAGCCAACCTGCTTGTCCGTCGTTTCCGCGCCAGCAGGGATGGTCGCCGCCTGAACCGGAAGCGCGGTGGCTACAAATATGAGGACTGCAACTGCTGAAATCCAACGAAATTTCCGCACTATGAACGGCCTCCTTATTGTTTTCTCATTTTCTATATTATACATCGTTCAGGCGCCAAAAAAAGACAGAATGTTGCTTTGTTCATCGTATTCCTTGTATACAGTGGCATGTAAGTCCAAAAAAAGAAGACCTACTAAGGTCCTCTTTTCACTCACTTCTATACGATTCATAGGCCAGTTGCACGCTATTTTTAAAGTTCACATGATTTAGAACAGACGACCTTCGTACACGATCTCAGCCGGGCCCGTCATATATATGTGATTGTCGTCCTCACTCCATTCGATATCCAGGTCGCCGCCCTTCAGGCTTACAATGGCGTGGCGGTCGCTGTACCCGTTTAGTACAGAAGCAACAAGTGTAGCACAGGCTCCGGTTCCACAAGCTAGCGTTGGTCCGGCTCCCCTCTCCCATACTCTCATATCTATATGCTTCCGGCTACGTACCGTGGCGAACTCAACATTTGTCTTTTTAGGGAACAGCGGATGGCATTCCAGCTTCGACCCCCAGGCTTCCAGATCAAAGCTTGGCGCATCCTCCACATAAATGACACAGTGCGGATTCCCCATAGATACAGCCGTAAAACGAAAACCACTTCCGCCAGCTTCAATGGGCTCATTAATTACGCTAGACAGATCCAGTGTAGTTGGAATCTTCAAACCCTCAAGAATCGGCTCTCCCATATCCACCTTCACCATACGAACAAGTCCGTTCTCTACAGTTAGTTCGACCTGCTGTACCCCTGCACCCAGTGTCTCGATCGTGATCTGTTCACGGTTGATGTGCTTACGGTCATATACGTATTTAGCAGCACAACGGATAGCATTACCGCATTGCTCGGCCTCCGAGCCGTCCGAGTTAATGATACGCATGCAGAAATCCGCTTTTTCTGACGGCAATATATATACCAACCCGTCGGCACCAATACCAAAATGTCGATCACATAGTCGAACAGCTAATTCCGAGGCGTCAGACGGCAAATCCTGATGCCCAAACCAAACGATAAAATCATTACCTAGACCGTTCATTTTTGTGAATTCCATAGCTTACCTCCGCCGTTGCTGCTGATATCATGTTCCTCATGAAGCTTTGATCCCCATGATATCATACAGGGCAATAGTGGGAAAGCGATGCGGTATACATGACCCGATTTCTAGGCTGAAAACTTCGTACGTCCCGCTGAAAAGTGTGTATTTCCGCCGCGACGACGGTTGCGTCGACCGCCCCATACACTTCCCGCTCCCATCAGAAACGTGGGAATCCCGGCTGCCACAATGGATAGCGCCCACTCACGCAATCCAAGCGGTACCGTTTTGAAAATAGGTTGCAGCACAGGCACGTACATAACCACTAGCATTAGCACTACGGAGGAGAGCACGGCAAGCACGAGATAACTATTTTGAAACGGATTACGATGGAAAATAGAACGGGAACTGCGGCAATCAAATACATGAATTAACTGTGCCAAGACTAGCGTAGCAAAGGCAACGGACTGTGCTTTGATCAATTGTCCTGCGTCATCCGGTGCAATACGTAATGTCAGCCAGAAGGCCGCTAGCGTACATAAACCAATCAACAAGCCCCGACTAATGATTTTCCAGCCCAGTCGACGAGCAAAAATATTTTCCTTTGCGCCACGAGGTTTGTGCTCCATGAGATCCTTTTCTGGCTGGTCCACCCCCAGAGCCATCGCTGGTAGGCCATCTGTCACCAGATTCACCCATAAAATCTGGATCGGTAACAAAGGTAATGGCAGCCCGGCCATCATGGCAAAGAACATCGTCAAAATCTCACCAACATTGGAGGCGAGTAGATAACGGATAAATTTACGGATATTCTCGTAAATATTCCGTCCTTCCTCAATTGCGGCTACAATCGTTGAGAAATTATCATCACTCAGTACAAGCGCAGCCGCTTCTTTGGTCACGTCCGTCCCGGTAATGCCCATCGCAATACCGATGTCCGACGCCTTTATCGCCGGAGCGTCATTGACGCCATCACCGGTCATGGCTACGACATGTCCGCGTCTTTGAAGTGACTTGACGATCCGTAGCTTGTGCTCCGGCGAAACCCGTGCATACACAGAGACGGTATCAACGGCTTTGTCCAGCGCCGCATCATCCATCACAGACAACTCCTGTCCTGTCAACACATGGGAGCCGCGCTGAAGAATGCCCAGCTGCTGTGCAATGGCCTCTGCAGTTGTACCGTGATCTCCAGTAATCATCACAGTGCGAATGCCAGCACGACGGCACTTGCCAATGGCTTCGCGAACCTCGCGACGTGGCGGATCAATCATGCCTGTCAGCCCGATAAAGATCAGCTGTGCTTCAGCCTCCTCAACCGTGGAGACACGCTCATGCGAGCGGATATCACGGTAAGCGACACCAAGTACACGCAGCGCCTCTGAGGCCATTCCTTCGTTAGCTGCCAGTACCTTTTGGCGCAGCGTGCCCGTTAACGGAACGACATTTCCTTCCCATAAAATGTAGGAGCACTGACCCAGCAGCACATCCGGCGCACCTTTGGCAAAGACGATGTGTCCTCCCTGGTGGCGTACGAGTACCGACATTCGCTTCCGATCCGAGTCAAAAGGGAATTCTCGCTCCCTTGTGTACAGCTCATATAGCCCTTGTCTCGTGACCCCGCCCTTGGCAGCTAACGTGACCAGTGCTCCTTCCGTCGGGTCACCCTT
>NZ_WUDQ01000461.1:0-3010 GCF_009827695.1 Paenibacillus sp. OT2-17
CAACGCCTTGCTGTTTGCAGCATAACCGACGGTTCCCTTTAGAACAGCCAGCGCGAGATTACCTACAATCCCGCTCAACGCCGCAGTTTCCAATGATCGGCTGCGTTCGCTATTCACAACGTTTCCCCCTCAATCCTGAACTAACCCTTTCGCAATAAAGCTCATTCTAAAATAACCGAATTTCTCAAAACCAAAAACCATTCACATTTAAGTGCCACTACTGTGCCTTACTCAAGGTAAATCTCAAAACCTTAGAAAACCGCGCCCAAGCAGACGCGGCTTTCTCTTTAATTTATACTACTGGTATTTGCGTAACTTAAGACTTTGCAGTTTTGACCGTGCCCCCGCCAGCTGTCGGGGATTTTTGTTTTCCTTTCAATGCCACCCACAGCGGGCTGGCAATGAAAATGGAGGAATAAGCACCAAACAACAAACCAATGACCATTGCAAGTGAGAACATACGGATCGATTCGCCGCCAAATATGAACAAACATACGGAGGCAATAAACACCGTAAACACGGTTGCAAGTGAACGAGTCATTGTCTGCGCAATACTGTGATCAACTACCTGTTCTAAGTCGTCTCTGGACTTCTTCTTCGCAAATCGTAGATTTTCCCGAATACGGTCAAAAATAACGACGGTGTCATTAATGGAGAAACCAACAATCGTCAGAATTGCCGTAATAAAGGTCAAATCCACCTCAAGCCGGAAAATCGAGAAAATACTGATAACGAGGAAGGCATCATGCAACAACGAAACGATGGCTGCAATGGCAAACCGCCATTCAAACCGGATCGAAATATAGACCGCGATGGCTACACATGCTAGCAAGATCGCCCATATTGCATTCCGCTCCAGTTCTTGTGCCATTTCCGTATCTACTGTATTGACCTCAAAGGAAGCCTTTGGATCAAGCTCTTTATTAAAGGAAGTCTTAAAGTCATTCACTTGCTGATCCGTCAAAACCTGTGAGAAGCGAATGCCGAAACGCTCTTTCCCCGGTGTATAATCCACCTCTTTACCGATCTTCTGCTTGTCCAGCAAAGTTTGAATCTGTTCCTGCGTAACGACTTTAGTCAAATTGACATCCACATTGGAACCGGAACGAAAGTCTACCCCGTAATTTAAGCCGAATATCGACAAGCTCAGAATACCAAGCAGTGTGATAATAATCGAGAACGTGTAAAACCACTTGCTCATCTTGATATATTTATAGTCCCAATTAAAGCGCACTAATATCACTCTCCTTCACACCAAAATACTTGGGCTTCTTCACAGCATCCGCTTTAACCAGCAGATTGAGCAAGAAGCGGGAGAAGAAGATATTCGTCAAGATACTGGTGACAATATCAACGATAAGCACCAGAGCGAAACCTCTAACGGAGCCTGTTCCGAGACCAAACATAACCGCTGCCGCTATAATTGTCGTAATATTGGCATCCATAACGGTACGGAACGAAGCCTTACTACCTGCGATAACGGAAGAACGAATCGTTTTGCCCGTCTTGATTTCTTCTTTAATCCGTTCATACGTAATAATATTGGCATCGACTGCCATCCCGATCCCAAGCACGAAGGCGGCGATACCTGGGAGCGTGAGCACGAATCCACCCAAGTAGAAGATCGCAAGCACCAGCCAAGTATGAACGATGAGACAAAAACTGGCCACTAATCCTGGTATACGGAACATCGCAATCATAAATACCAGAATAATGATTGAGCCGATCAACCCAGCACGAATCGTCTGATCCAGTGACAATTGACCCAGCGTAGCACCTACACTCTGAGAATATTTTTCCGTCAGTTTGAGCGGAAGGGCACCCAGATTAATCGTATCCGCCAGTTTATTCGCTTCATCACGAGTGTAGCTACCTGTGATTGACGCGCTACCGTCCGTTAATTCCCCACGTACTGTAGGTGCAGACAGCAATTCCTGATCCAGGAAAATAGCTAATTCTTTATTCAGAAGTCGCTTTGTGATTTCTGCAAATTTAGCTTTGTCCTTCACTTTGATACTAATCTCAGGTTGATTCAGCTGGTCATAGCCTACAACAGCGCCATTCTCCACAAAATCATTACCGCGGAGCTCAATTTTGCTGTATTGGCCTGGCTTTTTAGCATCTGCTGCCGTTGCACTGCGGAACGTTAATTCTGCAGGCTTTTTCAGCATGGAGCGGACTTCTGCCTCATTAGTGACACCAGCAAGCCGCACGCGAATTCGGTTGCTTCCCTCTGTTGTTACTTCCGGCTCAGTCGTACCGAGCGCATTAATCCGTCTCTCCAGACTTTGAGCTGTTTGTATAAGAGACTGTCTGGTTACACTCTGCCCGGCTTCCAAAGGCTGGGCTTCATATAAAATCTCAAAGCCTCCCTTTAAATCGAGGCCTAATTTTAAACTGTTCAGTAGGCCCGGGCTTGTCCCGATCATAACACCAGTAGTTATGAGCACGACCACGATGAAACTTAGAATTCTCTTCATTCCGTCCCATGTTCCCCTTTCATTCTCAATATTCCTATTATAGCTACCCCTCAAAAAGCAGTCAATTTGAACGCAAAAAAAGACCCCCTTCTATTCGAAAGTGGAGCCCCGTAATGCGGACATAGTCAAATAGTTCATAAAGCTCGTCGCTTTAAGGGAAAGTATATCGTTAACGAGCTTGTGCAGCGGAGGGATACCCTCCTTTTCATATTTATGGCTGACGCAATTCCACACGTCCTTACTTGTGACATGCTCATAGCCTACGAGAATCAACTCGTCCGCCTTACTTTGACAGAGCATCTCAATTGCGTCATCCCAATCCTGCTCATCCAGCTCTTCCATACCCACGATGGCCGTTCCTCCTCCCAGCGACTACCGGTTCCGCAGATCAGCAATTAGCGGGGTTATTGACTGCTTTGTAGAACATTTCTGTCCTGATCCTGGAAAACCCTTCTTTTCGTTGAAAATAGCCTTAAATCAACAATATATGCATTCATTTCGCTCGTCAATAGCAGAATTCACCACTCTCC
>NZ_WUDQ01000462.1:0-3009 GCF_009827695.1 Paenibacillus sp. OT2-17
GTAAATCAGTAACAATTTGAGTGAGACCAATACTCCAGAGAGCATCTTTAATATAGTTAGACAATCCCCTTAACATTCTCCTGACAAAGTATGATTAGACTTAGTTCTGATTGTACAATAAAGTGTCTGGGAGGAAATTGAATGCTAAAATGTTGGGGGATACATACGAAAAAATCGGTGGCAGCACTCGTAGCGACTATGATGCTAGCAGTAAGCGGTGGGACGGCGATGGCAGTCGAAAAGGACACGTCGATTAAAAACGTAATTATTTTGATTCCAGACGGTATGGCTAATGACGCCACTGCACTGGCTAGATGGTACAAAGGATCTTCCTTAACGTTAGACAGCATGGCAAGCGGCATGGTGCGTACGCATTCTGCGGATGCTCCAATTGCCGATTCTGCTCCAGCGGGTACTGCTTTTGCCACAGGACATAAATCTCATACTGGGTATGTAGGTGTCCTTCCTGATGAAGCGACAATGCCCGGACAACAACCCATTGCAGCGGGTGACGCCAAAAAGCCTGTAGCTTCCATTCTTGAGGCTTCCAAGCTGGCAGGAAAATCGACTGGAATTATTGCGACTTCGGAGATTATGCATGCGACACCAGCTGATTTTACTGCACATTATCCTGATCGTAAAAATTATGATGCACTCAGCATGCAGCAAGCCTACAACGGGGTTGATGTAGTGTTAGGCGGAGGCGGTAAGTTTTTGGAGGCAGCAGGGCGTAAAGATGGCCAAGATTTGGTAGCCCAAATTAAAGACCAGGGTTATGACTTTGTCACGACACCTGAAGGGTTGAAAAATTCGACCTCCAGCAAGCTCTGGGGCAGCTTTTCTCCCGAAGCCCTTGCGTATAACCTGGATCGCGATGCATCCAAGGAACCTAGTCTGGCAGAAATGACATCGAAAGCCATTGATGTGTTGTCCAAAAACGATAAAGGCTTCTTCTTAATGGTAGAAGGCAGTAAGGTGGATTGGGCCGCCCATGCAAATGATCCAACCGGAATTATTAGTGACGTGCTTTCGTTTGACGATGCAGTGAAAGTTGCTGTGGATTACGCCAAACAAAACCAAAATACAGTCGTCGTAGCAGTGACAGACCACGGAAACGGTGGATTGACGATTGGTAGCAGCGATACAACTAGCAATTATGACAAAACACCTTTAGCTTCTTTTATAGACCCGCTGAAAAAAGCGAAGCTGACGGGTGAGGGCTTGGAAGCCAAGCTGAATGCAGATCGCAGCAATATTAAAGAGGTGCTTTCCACATATTTTGGCATCACCGATTTGACAGACGAAGAAGTAAAAACCATTAAGGATGCCAAAGAAGGCAGCATGAACTATGCTGTTGGACCGATCATTAGCAAACGTGCGAATATTGGCTGGACTACAGGCGGACATACAGGAGGCGATGTCGTGCTGTACACGTATGCGCCGAACGGAGACCGTCCAACCGGTGTAATCGACAATACAGATGTTAATAAATATATGACACGTGTACTTGGACTGGATTTGGGTACGGTCAGCAAGCAGCTTTTTGTTCCTGCAAAAGCCGCTTTTGAAGCTAAAGGAGCCAAGTTTACTGCGGACACGAAAGTCATTACGGTGACCAAAGGCAGTAACAAGCTGGAGCTTCCGGTATACAAAAATGTCGCTACGTTGAATGGTAAAAATACCACGCTCAACGGTGTAGTTGTATTTAACGGCGTTGATTATTTTGTACCCCAGCAGGCGATTGATTTGATTCAGTAATAAGCAGAACCATCGACAAGGGCTGTTTCTTCCATTAGAGGAAGAGACAGCTTTTTTGTGTGTTGATATAAATGTGTATTTTTTGGGGCAGAAGTTGGAGGAGGTTTTTATAAAATGGGATTTTTTGTGAAACTAATCACGTTACATCCTCTCCGATATTGCTAGAATAATACATGTACGGTACAAGCCGCTGATGATGTGAAGTCCGGATGGACGAGGGAAGAAGGGATGAGTCACGGACGAATTATTACTGCGTCTGGCTGACGGCAAGGAATGGACGCATATGGAAATGATGGAGCTGCTGACACGTCTGGATGATGAGCCAACGCTTCGGGCTCAACTGCGCCACCTGGCAGCTCGCACCAAATTGGAGCGCTATGGCAAAGGTGTTTTTTTACGGGGATTAATTGAATTCTCCAGTATATGTCGTCAGGACTGCATGTACTGTGGGCTGCGCGCTTCGAATAAACAGGCAGATCGTTACCGTTTGCAGCCAGAAGAAATTCTGGCCTGTTGTGCGGAGGGGTATGAACTCGGTTATCGGACCTTTGTATTGCAAAGTGGGGAAGATTACTGGTTTACAGCAGCCCGGCTGACGAAATTGATTCGCGAAATTAAAAGCCGTTTTGCGGATGTGGCGGTTACACTGTCCATCGGTGAACGGGATGATGAAACTTATGAGCAATTATACGAGGCGGGCGCGGACCGTTTTTTGCTGCGGCATGAGACAGCTTCCCCCCGTTTGTACGCCAAGCTGCATCCGACGATGACGATGGAAAGCAGGCGCAGCCGTCTGCTGGCTTTGCAACGAATCGGCTTTCAGATCGGGGCCGGATGTATGGTGGGGTTACCAGGACAAACGAATAGTGAATTAGCAGACGATTTGGTCTATCTGCACAGCCTGTCACCAGATATGATCGGGATTGGCCCCTTTTTACCGCATAGCAACACGCCGCTTCGGGATGCCAGTCAGGGGAGCATGGAAAAGGCACTCGATATTATTTCGTTATCCCGATTGGTCGTTCCAGATGCACTTATTCCGGCGTCCACGGCAATGGGAACGATTCATCCCCAAGGCAGGGAGAAGGCGCTTCAGGCAGGGGCAAATGTGGTGATGCCCAATTTGTCGCCACTAGCGGTGAGACCTAAGTATGCGATTTATGAGAATAAAATATGTTTGGGCGATGAGTCTGCCCAATGTCGACATTGCTTGGAGCTGCGGATCCGTGGAGCGGGATTTGAAGTCGATAT
>NZ_WUDQ01000463.1:0-2997 GCF_009827695.1 Paenibacillus sp. OT2-17
GCATTCTTCAATAGATTAGCCTCCTTATTTTAGCGATCATCTTATGTTAAGCATGAGAATAATTCAGAATAAGCTGGAAAGCAATAGTGAATTAAAGGTTAGTACGATATTACCTTGACAAAGGTAATATTTTACTGCAAAATTAGTGAAACAACTTTATAAATACGGTTTATAAAGTTGTTTTATGATGTTATAAAAAGAAGGTGCTATGTATGGAAAAAGCTAATACAAATTTAATTAAAGAAATAAATCTGAACCTGGTTCGCAAAGTATTGAAACAGATCAGTAAGACAACAAAACCCCAACTAGCCGCATTGACTGATTTAAGTGTGGTAACTATCAATACCCTTATGCAGGAATTGCTTAATAATGGAGAGATCTTTGAAGATGAAATCGTCCCTTCAAACGGAGGCAGGCATGCGTTAACCTATCGTTTTAATTATGAGTATAGTCTAGCACTGATTATACATATTAACGAAAAACAAGGGACAGATGTAGTGTGTACTACGGTAGTGAATTTAAATGAGGATGCTCTGATGAAAGAAGAGCATCCCTTTCAAATTTTTAATGCTACACAATTTTATTCCACGATTCAAGACATCATTTCCCTCTATCCTTCCATTAAAGTTATTGGAATAGGAATCCCGGGACAATCTGTAAATGGAGAAATTACAGTCAGCAGTCATGAAAGATTAAATGGAATTCGGTTGGCAGAGGATGTGCAAAGCAAATTTGGTTTGCCGGTTATTGTGGAGAATGACGTAAATGCCGCTGTATGTGGTTACGTCTATAGAGAACAAATAGATGAAGATCAATGTGTACTGGCTATTTATTTTCCTGAGAATTCTCCACCAGGAATGGGGATTTATTTGCGAAATGGGGTTTTAAAAGGCAAACATGGATTAGCTGGTGAAATCAAATTCCTTCCGTCGATAGTTTGGGATGAGAGCAAGGGAACGGAAGTTTTCTTCAATAGTATATGTGAAATTATTCAAATATTACAATCTGTATTTGATCCTGATCGAATTGTGATCTATAGAGAGAATATAGAAGAAGTGTCTTTCTTTCATTTTTTAGAATCCTACAAATCTAAACATAAGATGCCTTTGTATCCTAAGGTTATTTTCTCAGATTTATTTTATGAAGATTTTAAAACAGGGTTGAGAGGGTTAACTCTAAAAGAATTGGAACGTCCAATCATTGTCTTTAAATAATGTATATATGATTACCTGGGTTTATTCTTATTGGTTAGGACTTGCGCCGATTTACCCTGGACTTCTTCATGAAACGCCAACTCGGTTTGGTAAAGAGAATTCTTCCAAACTCATGAGATATCAAATGGCAGTTGCTTATACAGGAACGACATTACTTCCTCCCATTTTTGGGGTTATAGCTTCTCAGACAAGTATTCATTTTTTCCCGATTGCCGTCATTGTTTTCCTTCTTTTTATGCTGTTCAGTTCAGAACAAGTGAATCGTACATTGAAAAAGAGAACTTTGAACGGTTAACCCAAGATTATATCTTAAATCATAAACACCCATGACAATAACGTGCTTTTCTATAAATTATCACTTGACCTGAAACGCGTTTCATCAGCTAAAGTAAACGTGTAACCTAAAAGAGAAAGCGAGGGCACTCTATGATCTCACTGATTTTACTTTGCTCAGTCATATGGATTGGTACTTATTGGTGCTTAACATTATCCGGGCAGCCTAAGGAAGTAAAACCTTACCGCTCCATCGATGATTTTTTTGAATAACTTTGTATGTCCACTTAATAAAGGAACTTTTTTTACTCACTTTATTAATATGTTTAATTAAATGGTTTAATAAGTGTACAGGGTATGTAATGCACCTATTAAATGAATGTTTGAAGATTTTAATAGAGATTTTGATGTTGATCCATGGAAAGAAAATGAAAAGCCGTAAATTAAACTGGCTAATAAAGATCTTTATATATTAAGGGAGGATTTATAGATGTTTAAACTGGTGGTAAGTGATCTGGATGGTACTTTTCTGAATAATAGTAGCACTTTCAATGTCGATTTATTTAATCAGGTGTATGGAGAAATGCAAGAAAATAATATTTCCTTTGTAGCCTGTACAGGCAAGCAGTGTGAAAGAGTAGAAGAATTATTTGGCGAGCACGGAAAAGGGATCTGGATCTTAGGGGACAGTGCTACGCGGATTAAAAAGGATGGAGTCGTCGTCAAAGAGTTTACGATTGAACGCAATTTAGCATTACAAGCGATAAGAGATATCGAAAGTTTTTCCAATGACTTCATTATCATAGCATGTACAACGGAAGCAGCATTTGTTCATTCTTATATTCAAGACGAATACTATAAAATTGTGAAAGGCTCGTACAAAGAAGTGATTAAGATTGATTCATTTGATCAAATCAACAGTAGCTTTCTTAAAATAACTGTATATGATCCATCTGGAAAAAGTTCCTTATTAAGAAAACATGTTGAAAAGACTCTAATGGATCAAATTTATATTGTTGATTCTGAAGCAAATTGGCTGGATATTACAGCACTTCATACCCATAAAGGGGAGACGGTAAGAAAACTCCAAGAGATATTGGGGGTTACTGAGGATGAGACCCTGTCTTTTGGAGATGGTGAAAATGATGTGGAACTTATGAGTATAGCAAAATATAGTTTTGCTATGAAAAACGCATGTGAGAATACTAAAAATGCTGCCAGTTTTATCACTAAATCCAACGAAGAAAACGGTGTCTTATTAACGATAAAAAAAATGATGGATTTACAAAAACAATAATATTAATTATCGTTATGGAGAGAAGACCCCAAATTGCCTCATGAAAGGACTATACGTAGCATGAAAAATAAAATACTGGTTTTTGATATTGGTGGCTCTTTTATTAAATTTAGTTTGTATTTTCAAGGTGAATTTATGTGCAAGGGGAAAGTTAAAACTCCATTGGACTCACTTGAGAATCTGCTTGTAGCTTTGAAGCAAATTCATAATCAG
>NZ_WUDQ01000464.1:0-2988 GCF_009827695.1 Paenibacillus sp. OT2-17
GATTATGCTCTTCTGCTTGCGGCAAAAGCAGCAGGGCGAGACGTTTTACGCTTATAGGCCAAAGAGGATGTAACCAAACTTCGTTCAACGATGCGTAGGGGTTTGGAAGTTGAATTGTTTGGTAATTCGGGGCGATGTTTCTCTAGTAAAGGAAGGGCGGCTGTATGAGGCATGGAGGTCGAGAGCCCCAGATATGCTCGCATCCGCTCATACATTTCTTTACGGAATGCTGGCATAGCCATATTGAACTGCTCTTTATTTCCTTTACTTATATAGGTGGCGTGAACGCCGGAGTGGTTTTGTTGTATGTCTAGAACATGAATGTGATATTTATTAAATTCATGTTTTATTTCAGATAGCAGGATTCCGGTACGATCTACACCTGCGTTAACCATTTCGACATAAAGATCAGGGGTTTTCAGCATACCGCTTTCTTCAAGAATTAGGCTGTCCCGCTCAAATACTTTTTGAATAAAGGTAAGGAGCAGATAACTTTTCACAAGAGACCATTCATGCTGAGTAGTATCTAAAGAAGTCATTACCATTCACCGCCTTAAGAAAATGTGATGATAATTCATAACCGATTGAAAAAAAGAACCTTCGTTCCCGAGAACCTATGTTCTTATTTTAGTTTATTATTCCTTTTTTATCAAGAGGAAATTAACGAACATAAAAGGTTTGACATCTTGATATGTGCATGGTATGATCTATCTTGTCGCTAAGAAAGATTGATCTTTCGAGGATAAACGATAATTTATATGCGGTCGTGGCGGAATTGGCAGACGCGCACGGTTCAGGTCCGTGTGGGCTAACCCCCCGTGGAGGTTCGAGTCCTCTCGACCGCACCAATTTAACAATGAACGAGCTCTTGAGTTTCCTGTCGAGGAGATTCAAGGGCTTTTTGCATACTCGAAATTTGCAAGGTATTGCTCATTATGAAGTGTTCCTGGCGTGGTGGAGCTGGGCAGTCTGACGAAGGCGGCGGGGGCGCTGGGCTTCACGTAATCCGGCATCAGCCATACGATCAGCAGCCTGGAGCAAGAATTCGGCTTCCCGCTGCTCGTGCGCAGCCGTTCTGGTGTGAAGCTGACGGTGAACGGGAAACAGGTTCTTCAGCCCATCCGGGAGAATCTGAAATGGAATGAGCAGCTCAAGCAGCAGGTAAAGCGGGATCGGATGCTGGCGACTCACTCCACCGACCATCTGCTGATTAAAGCCACTTATATGCCACAGGCCCAGATCACCTACGAGGACTTCATCATTCCGAAGCCCGGCTCGGACTATGATGTGCAGCGGGTACTGGAGAAGGCCGGGATTAAGCTGAACATCAAGTTCTCCGCCGGGGATGATTATGCGATCATAGCTATGGTAGAGAAAGGCCTGGGCATCAGCATCCTACCGGAGCTGGTCACCCGGTTTCAGCATGAGCATGTAGCCATGCTCGAGCTGGAGGAGCACAGCTTCCGTTCCCTTGGCATCGCGGTCAACTCGATGAAATATGCTTCCCCTGCAACGCGGCGGTTCCTGCAGCATGTACAGAGCTGGTCGTCCGACCAGGAAATGATTTGACTTGGTAAATAAGTGCAAAAAAGGCACGTTTTCAGTTTTGAAAATATGCCTTTTTTGCCAATGCGTATCATCTGCTTATTTTGCGCCCTTCTTTGTCCAGAAACAACAGCTCGTAGTATTTTTTGGGCCGCCCTTTACTGTTGTCCCGTTTTTCAAATACCGTTTGTACGTATTTACTTTCTTCAATTTTGTTAAGAATACGGTTTGCACCTCTGACGGTCATGGACAAGCACTCAGCAACATCCTCAGAGGATAATTTATTGGTTCTCATGATTTCTGCATAGGACATGATTTTTTGCAAATTGATGTTGTTTATTCCGATGGTTTTGGCTAACGCCATGATTTCCGGGTCCCCCTGTTCAGAGAACTGTATGACATTCATACTCCGCATTGGGCCGATAACCTTCTGATCCTCGTTTATAAAAAAGCTGCAGCTGCCCGTAAAGGCTTCCGCCTGTCTGTGAGCTTTGGTGGCGTTGACGTTAGCTTGAAAATATTCATGCCCCGAGCCCCACCCGATTTTCACCTTGTCGCTTATGTATCCTTCCAGATACTCCAGCAGGGTGCAGTTATGCGCGTTAGAGGTGATTTTCATGAAATTTCCGTAGGTGGTGTATAGTCTGACAAAGCCTTCTGAAATTTGGGCCGTGTCTGCCAGATTCACGCTGCGCAGAAACCTGCCGACAAGGACTTTCAGCTCATGAAGCTGCTCTTCAGATGGCGACTCCGCCGTTTTGGCCGATAAGCATGCAACAACTGCCCTCTGGCTCTTAAGCTTGAGGATGGTAATTTCGTTGATGATCTCGCTTATGGTCTCTTTAACGTTTTCCAAAGTGGGCCGGATTAAGATATATCTGACTCCGTGCTTTTTGAGTTCTGGAACAAAGTGGCCGAACGCCGTGATGGACAGGTCTATTTTCTTGTCTTCCCACAGAGTGATATGGTTGTCGAGCATTGTTTCCACCCGTTCGAGCAGATCTCCGCTGTCAATGGGCTTTCCCTCATGAGTAAGGTATTGCTGGAATTCACTGAAGGACTCGATTATATACGCATAATCCACATAGATCCTGGATATATCAAGCCCAGGTTCTGTAACCAGCAGCCGGAAAAGTTCCCTATAAAGTAGGTTTTCATCATCCTGCAAAATGTGAACAGGTACTTTTTCATCCAGGCATTCCTTATCGATTGACTCGTAAAGCATCCTGCCACTGATCACAAATCCATCCACCGAACCTAAGTTTTTGAGATAGATGTCTGTTGTTTCCCGGAAGTTGCTGATTGTAAGAAACCTGAACTGACATAAGGGCCGCATTTCTTCTTCAATGGTACGGAAATAGTCCATATGGGTCTCAGGCGTGATAATACCCAGCTTGATTTTCATGGTAGATTCCTTTCATAAACAGTTCAATCAAAAGAGTT
>NZ_WUDQ01000465.1:0-2988 GCF_009827695.1 Paenibacillus sp. OT2-17
CTGATCCCGAAAGATTTTTCAGAGAAAATTACGAGTGTGCTGACGGAAAACCCGCAAAAGCCGGAAATTGATTACGCCGTAAATGAAAAAATTAATGCAGTAGCTCCGAAAATTACATCTTCGGGGGCAACCTCTCTAACGAACCAGATTAGCCAAAACTTTATAGAAACTGCCAGCCAGGCGGTATTGACGAAGTTGAAGGAAGCCGGAGTCAAGCTGGAGGAAGAGCTCCCGACGATTCGTAACATTGAGAACCGGGTGTTGGAACTTAATAATCGATTACCAGATATCGATAGGTTGGGCAAACAGGCATTGGAGCTGGAGCAAAATCTGCCCAAAATTAAGGCACAGGGACAAAAGATCATTGCATTGAAGGAGAAAATTCCTGAAATTAACCGTGCCGGTGACCTGGTGCTCAAAATTGACAAAAACATGCCTGAGCTGGACAAGGTAGCCGCTGTTATTTTGGATATCCAAAAAAGACTACCTGATATTCAAAAGGCCGGTGATCGAATTGTTGAACTAGATCAAAATTTCAGCAGGGTAGAAAGCGCACTGGCCACCGCCCTAGAGGACACGCAAACGGCTCTTAAAGTCATTAATGCTGCCCAGAAAGCACTGCCAGAAGTACAGAAAATAGCGGACACAGGCAAGGATTTTACAACCGGTTTACTCGAATTTCTGGACAAAAACGAGGGTGCGCTTGATTCGATTGGTACAGTAGTTAAAGAAGACTTACAACTGGTACAACAAATCGCGAATGAAGTTTCTCAGATTACAGACATTGTTCGTGGTGTGGATTTTGATCCTAAAGCAGCACAAGCTGCGGTGAATCGTGTCAGCGGTAGGCTGACAACTGCCGTGGGAGTGTTGGATCATATTTCTCAATTGCTGAACCGTGTGAACGGATACTTGCCAAGTCAACCTCTGGATTCACTTATTTCCCGTGTGAGCGGGGTAGAGGATCGTTTCCGTCGTCTGAATAGCACAGTAACTAGCATCGGGGATGCCATTCAGCGCGGCGAAAAGCCTGCGCAAAATCTGCTGGATGACACTGATCGCCTTGCAGGAGAAATCAGTAGCGGAATTGACAGCATTTTGGGCAATTATGATACGGAGTATGCACCCGCCATTCAAAAGGCGCTGGATCAGATCAAATCCGTTGCCCGCAATTCTGCCAATGTGCTGCCTACAGCTCAAGAGCAGCTACCGAATATTGAAAAGCTATTAAATGACGCACAGGCTGCAGCAGAATTCGGTCAGCAAGAGCTAACACGTCTCCAGCAGGATCTGCCACAATACCGTCAAAAACTGCATGAAGCGGCGACGACGATTCAGGGGCGCATGGGCGAGTTTACGAATGCTGTGAACAAAGCGGCAGACTTTGTAAATAACGATTTGCCAGCGGTTAAAAGTAAAATTCATCAGGCAGCAGATTTTGTGCGTAATGATTTGCCTAAAGCGGAACAACAGTTTGTCAAAATGGCTGACTTAATAGAAAATAAATTTCCTGATGCAGAAAAAGCGGTACACCAAGTAGCCAATTTTGTAAGGACCGATCTTCCAGCTGCCAAGGATTCCATACGTCAGGCTGCAGACACAATTCGCAAGCTTAAGGGCGAAAATGCACTCGGACGCGCTATTGCATTGCTAAAGGGGGATGTGAAAAAGGAAAGTGATTTTCTCGGCAGTCCGGTATCGTTGAAGCAGGAGCGGATATACCCAATTCCCAACTATGGTTCTGCGATGTCACCTTTTTACACTACATTGTCGATTTGGGTAGGTGCGATGCTACTGGTCTCGATGTTCAGGGTAGATGTGGATGACCCGGAAGGACAATTTAAAAGCTACCAAGTGTATTTCGGACGGCTTATGACATTCTCCACGATTGGCATTTTTCAAGCGCTGAGCGTATCTCTCGGTGACTTGTTCCTGCTCGGGGCGTATGTGGATGCCAAAGTAGCTTTTGTACTATCGTCTATGTTGATCAGTCTGGTGTTTACGGCGATGACCTATACACTAGTTTCTGTGTTCGGCAATATCGGCAAGGGACTGGCAGTCATCCTGCTGGTGCTTCAATTCTCCAGTTCAGGAGGGACATTCCCGATTGCGACGAGTACACCGTTCTTTCAGGCGCTGAATCCGTTCGTACCATTCACCTATGCGGTTAGTCTGTTACGAGAGACAGTAGGAGGGATGTTGCCTTCAACGGTGATACGGGATGTGGTGATGCTGTTTGTATTTATCGGTGTTTGCTTCCTGTTTGGATTGGTGTTTAAGAAGCCGCTCAGCAAGCATACGAAAAAAATGGCCGAGCGAGCAAAAGAAACGAAATTGATTCCTTGATTGTAAAAAAAGAATGAGTTACGGTGGCTGAAGTGAGCCGCTCCGCGAAGGATTTGATCTTACGATCGCTGTTGCCACGGGATTCTTTGGATTGGATTAGGACATGACAAGGTAAGAATCCCATGGCAAAGGCGAACGCTTCGCTTCTCCAGATTCAAATTCTCCGCTCCGCTGCAACCGCCGTAAAGTCACTATTTTTTCATATGGAGTAGGTAGTATGGTAGGAGATGCCTCGCGCTTGCTGCTTCGGCGGTGCGTGGGGCTTTTTTGCATGCGCTATCCAACCTTAAATTGCATTTGGGGGTGTTTCAATGTGGTTTTTTCTGGTGAATAAACGGAGTATGGTCTTTTTTGGCATGTAATTTTGCGGAATTTTAAAATCCTTAGGCAAAGGCGGGAGGCAGTATGGAGTATTCATACTTAGGAAAGTCAGGCTTGAAGGTTAGTCGGTTATGTCTGGGGACGATGAATTTCGGACCGGAAACCGAAGAAAAGGATGCGTTTAAAATTATGGATGCCGCACTGGATGCGGGCATTAACTTTTTTGATACGGCTAATGTATATGGCCATGACCGTAAAGGTTGGACAGAGGAAATTATCGGACGTTGGTTCCAGCAGGGCGGCGGAAGACGCGAGAAGGTC
>NZ_WUDQ01000466.1:0-2963 GCF_009827695.1 Paenibacillus sp. OT2-17
ACCAAATTAACAATGTGCTTTGTTTCCCTGGCATCTTTCGAGCGGCGCTCGACTGCCGTGCCCGTGAAATCAACGAAGAGATGAAGCTGGCGGCCGCAGAGGCCATCGCAGGCACGATCCGTCCTGAAGAACTGAACAAGCTGTATATAATCCCTGGTGTATTTAACGAGAGTGCGGTTCAACGGGTGCGTGAAAAGGTGATTCAAGCCGCGATTGCGAGCGGTACAGCCAGAAGAGTGCCTCGGGATTTCAGATAAAAGAAAAGGATTGCTCCCTTAAACGCGGGTGCAATCCTTTTTGCTATGGAAAGGTCAGTCTGCATATCCGTTTTCTTTACAGCGGTTATGACCTCCATTTAGAGAACAATTGACTGGCACGCTGGGCAAACTCCTCCAGATTAAAGTTGGAGTTGTCCAGCTTGTAGTACCATTTTTTAATCGTATCCAAAATCCATGAGGGAACCTTAACCTCCGAGATACCGGAATAAAACGTATGATACGCCCACACCAAATGCTCCCAGCGCTTGTCATCGCCTTCCTTCACGTATTCAGATACATCCAATACCTTGGCACGCCCGTCTTGCATGAGTACATTCTTGAGGTGAATATCACGGGGATTCAGCCCCTTGGATCGGACAAATTCCCTCGCCTTTTCCACATCTAGAATGACCTGCTCTGGCACAGGAATTCCTTGCAGCAGACAATCCAGCAGCGTAATACCGGATTCATAACTTATGACAATATACTTGTCGCCTTTTCCGTAATAATGAGGAAAAAAGTCAGACCCTCGCAAACGCTCATATACGTCGGCCTCCGCATCTTTCTTCTCGATCGCCATGTCTGAGTATACCTTGAACGCGTAGCCTGGCAACGTATCGAGCGTAAATACGGCCGCATCTGTCCCGATGCCAATACAGCGGACGTCTTGAGTGCCTGTTTTAATGGTAACCGGATCATTATCCTCCGTACTGTATACGGTCACTTGACTTATGATGTCTTCTGCCTGCCTCCATTGTTCTACCATGCGCGATCCCCTCCTTCTCTGTTCTAAACCAATACCAATAAAGTTAGTTCTATAACAGATAAATAGTATTACGGGTTATCTTTTGGAATGGCTTCAAAATAGGTTGATTCTTTTATAAATACGGTATGTACCGTGTCTAACGAGCGTCCGGCAGAAGCAACCTTCTTAACTCTGCATAGCTTGCTGCTGTTTTATAGATCCCCAACACGTCAGTCTCCGGGGGAGCGTTCCTGTGATTGAACCAGATCACCTGCCAATTCGCAGCTATAGCTCCCGCCACGTCATTACGCCAGGAATCCCCAATGTAGCAGCAGTGCTCTGCTAACGTTCCTGTCCGTTCGTTCACTACTTCAAAAATGCGCGGATCAGGCTTGGCATAGCCAACGGTCCCAGATACAAAGATATGCTCTGCTGCAACATGATTTTCCAGTGCCATGGCCTTGATCTTGCTCATCTGGTGTTCTTCAAGACCGTTTGTAATTAATCCAACTAAAAAGCCAGCCGAGCTCAAATCATTTATTAACGAGGTCGCCCCCTCAAAAGGCTCAATTCGGTACTGACGATCCAAGTATTCTTGTTGAACATGTACTGCCTGCTCACGGGTAATTTCTACCCCGAATTCTTGTAAAGCCAGAATGAAACGGCCTTCCCTCATCTCATCCAGTTCATCCGGCCCTGCCTTCCCCTCCAATAGTCCTCCTTTAGCCGATAGTACATCGCTGTAATAGCGAATACGATGGTAGGCTTTCTCATAAGGAAAACGCTCACTCAATCCTAATACTGTACGCAATGCATCGCGTGTAGGGTGCAAATGATCGTACATCGTATCATCTACATCAAAAAAAACAGCCTTCTTTTGCAAGTTCATATGTCCACTTCTTTCTGTTAAATCTTCGGATGACGCTCCTTTTCACCTTGTCCTGATATTATACCCGTTGGCCTGTTACGTTGCACCCTGTCCTTCACACTGCGCATCCTGCAATCACACTTCACGGTTGCTAACATACACTGAAAAGACCGCATTTTCACAAACTCACTTTACTTCTCTAACGAGCTAACATAGGTATCTTGTCCTGCTTTGCCCGAAAGCGTTTTATTTGACAACACACGGGTAAAAGGTCACATTTTTGAAAATATTCGTCATACAGGTTTACATTTCGTGTAAAATCACGTACCTTTTAGGGATGAACGCTTTACGGATGTACTTGGATAAGGGAGGCATACACGATGGATTCCGGTTCTAACCTAGCCTATGGATCAGCTACACCTTTGATTGAGGCACTTATAGAATTTGAAAAAGAGCTCGAAGCGAACCGGCATTCTCTGAGTTTTGATTTGGGATTGATTATGGAGCAGGGCCGCGCGCCACGATATATGGCTACACCACCAGATGTTGTTCCTTTTGCCCACGCAGGGGTGGACGGAATACATTATGGCTTTTTAACGGATTTTGGGCTTGAAAAGGACCTTTCCCGGGCCCCTATAGTATGTGTATCTCCCGTCGATTGGACGGGTGTGTGGGTGGTTGCCCGTCATTTGCAGGATTTTTTAAGCGTTGTTTATACAGAGAACAGTTCATTAAAACGATACTACGCCAGTGGAGATGACTATTCTGGACATGCAGGTCAGCGACTGCCTCAGATTGTAGATGAACGCACCGCGTTTGTACGCGAATGCTTTCGCGAACGCTTTGGTATCGAACCGATTCAGGATATGGCTGCGTATATCGACAGCTTGCGAACAGAACGGAAGCACAATGAAGCAGCTCCTACGCTAAACGGGTTGGGCATCCAGTTATCTTCTTCTGCCAAGCATAGCTCTTCTATGGAGAGTGCCCTCTTGACCGTAACGGAGCCTTTCCTTTGGGAACAACAAGGCGAAGCTGTGCGTGAGTTGTTCCACAACGGTTCGCGAGAAGCCAGACTGGCTTTTATTCGGGA
>NZ_WUDQ01000467.1:0-2950 GCF_009827695.1 Paenibacillus sp. OT2-17
AAAAGAGTTATATCACAATAAATGTGATATATCAATGTTCCGGCAGTATCCAAAATAGTGTTCTTAAAATGTCTTATTTTCTCTTGACATCGAATACCATTAAAAGTACGATAAAAGTGTTCTTAAAAAGTCTTAAAATATAAAGGGGGGGATGTTCACTCTGTTCTTACGTTCATTCAATATGTGTTTTGGGAGATGTTCATTGTGATTGAAGAAGCTGGAGACTTTTTGGGTATGGCCCATCAGCTGCAGGAAAAATTGGTCATGTACAGGCATCATCTTCATGCGGTTCCGGAACTTGATTTAAGTTTACCCAGGACAACGGCCTACGTAAAAGAGGTGTTAGAGTCGATGGGGCTTAAGCCCACGCCCGTAGGAGAGTCAGGTCTAACGGTTACGATCGGCGGACAACATACCGGGAAGGTGATTCTTATCCGGGCGGATATGGATGGGCTGCCCATTCAAGAGGAAACGGATCTTTCTTTTGCGTCGTTGAACGGAAACATGCATGCATGCGGCCACGACTTGCATACTTCCATGCTCTTGGGAGCTGCGGAGATCCTGAAGGCCAACGAAGAGCAGCTTCACGGGACGGTTAAGCTTATGTTTCAGCCGGGTGAAGAGACTCTGCACGGGGCAAAGATGATGATTGAGAATGGGATTCTCGAAAATCCTAAAGTGGATGCAGCCATGATGCTACACGTGTTGACTGGAATGCCGATTCCTGTCGGGCAATTTGTATTGCCTGAGGCCGGAGAAGCGATTTCAGCTTCTTCTGATTGGTTCGAAGTCATCATCCGCGGAAGGGGCGCACATGGAGCGATGCCTAGCGCCGCAGTAGACCCATTAAATGTAGCTGCTCATCTTCATCTGGCGCTGCAGGGAATCATAAGCCGTGAAATTTCGCCAATTGATAATGCAGTTCTTACAATTGGAGTGATGGAAGGCGGAAATACAAACAACGTGATTCCCTATACGGCCAGAATGAAAGGAAGCGTACGTTCATTTAACGCCACATTGCGGGATAAAATGGAAACCCGTATCCACGAAATTTCTGCAGGTATTGGAGAAACTTTTCAGGCAAAGGTGGAGGTGATCTATACCAGGGGATGTCCTGAGGTGCAAACGGACAACGGGCTTAACCGTCAAATGAGAACTACTATTGCAAACACCTTTGGCGCCAGTTCCTTTATCGGTATAACCCAATTGATACCCGGCGGTAAATTAATGGGATCGGAAGACTTCGCATTTGTATCACAAGCGGTGCCAAGTACCTCAGTGTTTCTTAACGCAGGCAATACCGAGGAAGGTTATGGTTACCCTGTGCACCATCCAAAGACGATGTTCTCGGATGAGGTGCTTTATAAAGGGGCTGCGGCTTACGCTGCTTTCGCCAGAGATTGGCTTGAAAGTAATAGATAATATCTAAACAAAACTAGGAGGAATTGAAATGACAGAGAGACGTATGATTGGACCAACAAAATTTGATGAGTATTCGGTGAAGTACAAAGACTTTCTTTTAATGACACGTCGTAACGGAATCATCGAAGTACGGCTGCATACCGACGGAGGACCGTACAAGCATTCTTGGGAAGCCCATACGGCATGGTCCCATGCATGGTCAGATATTGGCCGCGACCCTGAGAACGAAGTAATGATTATTTCTGGAACAGGGGATAAATGGGTTATAGGGGACCCTGATGTCTGGAATACAAAATTTATGGACTGGCCGAAGCAAAAGAAGCTCGAACAGTATCATGAATCGCTGAGACTGCTTGAGAACTTGATATTCTGCATTGACATCCCTACAATCGGAGCGATCAATGGCCCGGGAACGCACTGTGAACTTGCAACTCTCTGTGATATTACCATTTGTACAGAAGACGCGGACTTTTTTGATCCGCATTATCTGGGAGGCACACCTCCCGGAGATGGAATGTTACTCACGCTGCAGAACATGATCGGTTTCAAGAAAGCAGCATACTACGCATACACCGGCAAGAATATCAATGGTCAAACCGCATTGGACCTGGGCATAGTTAGTGAAGTCCTGCCCCGCGAAAAGCTTCTTCCCCGCGCATGGGAGCTTGCGGAGATGATTATGTAGGCACCGCGTTCAACGAGACATCTGTCCCATTCCATTATATCCCGTCCATGGAAACAAGCCCTGGTCAGTGATCAAGGGTTCCAGCTTGCCCACCAAATGTATGACATGGCCATTGATGAAGAAGGAGCTCTGGAGCGGCTGAAAAAAATGCAAGGACGTCTAATGGGCAAAGATGTTCAATAGAGATATGGCGGGACCTACACGATTCGAAGAATACTCGGAGAAGTACAAGGACTTGTTCTTCATGACCCGCCGTGACGGCATACTCGAAGTACGTATGCACACTCACGGGGGACCGCTTCAATTTGACTGGATGGCTCAAACTGCATATAGCAATGTATGGTCAGATGTTGGCCGTGACCCTGAGAATGAGGTGATGATTCTTACAGGGACAGGAGATTTGTGGCAAATAGGCAATCCTGAAGTCTGGACAACAAAATTCATGGATTGGCCGAATAGCCGGAAACTGGATTTCTATCATGAATCGCGCAGAATGATTGAAAATATGATCTATTGCATCGGCATTCCCACCATTGGGGCGATCAATGGCACAGGCTCACACTGGCAACTGGGAACCAAGAAAGCGGCATACTACGCATACACGGGGATGAACATTAATGCTCAAGCGGCATTAGACCTTGGTCTGGTTAGTGAGGTACTGCCTCGTGAAAAGCTTCTTCCACGTGCGTGGGAGCTGGCAGAGATGATCATGCAGGCCCCCCCGCTCTGTAAGACAGCTTACTCATCCGATTGTGTCGCGCTCATGGAAAAAAGCCCTTGCCAACGATCAGGGTCTCCAGCTTACGCACCAAATGTATGACATGGCCATTGATGAAGAGGGTA
>NZ_WUDQ01000468.1:0-2935 GCF_009827695.1 Paenibacillus sp. OT2-17
GATGGCGCCACCAAAGATATAGGTAAACATAAGGGTGAAAATGATTGGCTGGAGCGTGACATCAAACAATTGCTCGGGAGTATGCCGGATCTTCAGAATGCCCCGGTAGGCCATCGTCATGGAATTGAAAAACGCCTGCCTGAAACTCACAGACTTCTTCAATGTGCGATCAGAACCTGTTATAACAGTAGTACTCTTCATGCTCTCGCCCCCTCCACAGCATGTGCTCCTTGGGACGTCTGCTGTCTGTTTACTTGTGCCCCATGACCAGTGATGGACAAAAACACCTCGTCGAGCGTCGGCTTCTGCACACTCATCTCTGCTAGACGAATCTCTCCGGTACGGAGGGCGATCAGCAGGTCCGTTACCCGATCTGCGTTGGCCATCGGAGAGATAATCTTTCCAGCTTCCACTGACACGCTGGACTTAACTGAAAGCACCTGTTCAACGATCTGAACAGCTCTCTCGATGTCCTGTTGATTTTGCACTTTGAGTTGCAGAGTCGACGCCCCCACTGCCGCTTTCAGTTCATCCACCGTACCCTCAGCGACTACCCGGCCATGATCGATCACCGCGATTCGATCAGCAAGTTGATCCGCCTCGTCGAGGTACTGGGTTGTAAGCAGTACGGTGGAACCGGTCTTGACCAAACTCCGGATCGTGTCCCACATCTGGACACGCGTGCGCGGGTCTAGTCCAGTAGTCGGCTCATCCAGGAAAATCAGTGGCGGCTTGGCAATGAGACTTGCGGCCAAATCCAGTCGACGGCGCATACCTCCGGAGAAATGCTTTAGCGGTCGTTTGGCCGCTTCGGCCAAGCCAAATTCCTCCAGCAGCTCCGCTGCCTTATGACGCGCCTCGGCACGTCCCAGTCCAAGCAGTCTGGAGAAGATGATCAGGTTCTCGGTAGCGCTAAGCGACTCATCGACCGATGCGTACTGACCTGTCACTCCGATTAACTGACGCACAACCTGCGGCTCCTTTACTGCATCGTGCCCGAAGATACGGGCTGATCCCCCATCGGGCCGCAATAACGTTGACAGCATTCGGATGGTAGTCGTTTTGCCTGCTCCATTAGGACCAAGCACTCCGTAGATCGTGCCAGCACGCACGTTCAGGTCGACACCGTCAACCGCCTGCTTGTCACCAAAAGCTTTTACGAGTCCCCTTGCTTCAATGGCCAAGGTCTCTTTTCTGTCTGTATAATCCACATTCATATCCTCCCTGTACGGTTTCTATAGAGAGGATAACCCACGTTTATGAACTGAATATGAATAGAACCGTTTACGTTTCCCAAAATGGTCGACGATGCCTTTCTGACAGAGAAGCCAAAGAAGTCCCATATGGGACCTCTTTGGCTTCAACTCATGGATATCCTTTTAATGGAATAATGGAATTAAACCTTTATTTCCAGATTTGGCTTCATGCTAAGCACTAACTTTGATATTGAACCTATTTACACTGTAAAAAAATAATCTCGTTCTACCTTGCTCACTCTTAACCCAAATGTTTTATACCACTCGGATTTCCCTTTTTCCTGCGCTACCTTGTGCAGCTCGTTATGTTTCCAATTTTTTATAGCGTCCAGAGACTCCCAATAGGAAACTGTAATGCCTACTCCATTGTGGTCACGAACACTTTCCACACCTAGAAAACCAGGCTGTTGGGCAGCCAGTTCCACCATTTTGTCTCCCATCACTCCGTATCCGCCATCTCCTTCCGTACGTTCAGAAGTAAAGATAGCCGCATAATAGGGCGGACGAGGAGTTTTAGCAATTGAATTCATATGACCCTCCTAAAACAAAATTAAATAACCTTTCTTTAATTTGAATTATAATCATAAATATTAAATAAAAAAAATGAATATATCTGATATGATGCATGAATATATTTCATAAAAATAGGAGTGAACACAAATTTGTTTAAATATAAGATTTTTCTTTGCGTAGTTGAAATGGGAAGTTTCACAAAGGCCGGGGAAGTTTTAAATCTTACACAATCAGCAATCAGCCATGCGATCTCTGGGTTGGAACATGAACTAGGGCTGACTCTTCTGATCCGAGGTCGTTCAGGCATCAGATTGACCAATAACGGGGAAAGATTAATGAAGCGATTTAGAGAGATTGTACAAATGGACGAAAAGCTTTACCAAGAGGTAGCTTTAATTAAAGGATTGGAAATCGGAACCGTGAAGATCGGTACATTTTCAAGCGTCTCTATTCATTGGCTGCCTCGTATTCTAAAAAAATTCAATGAGCAGTTTCCTCTTATTGAAGTAAAACTGCTCGATGGGAACTACCATGAAATTGAGAGCTGGATAGTCAGTGGGGAAGCTGATTTCGGCTTTGTGAACCTACCCACGTTAGACACATTAGAGGCGTTGCCATTAAAAGAAGAAAGCATGCTTTGTCTACTTCCTTCCGATCATATTCTTGGAAAGCAAGCTTCAATTCGAGTAAAACAGCTCAGAGATGAGCCTTTCATTATGCCTGTTGCAGGCTGCGACACCGATGTAAGAAATATTTTTTCACAGCATAATATGTCACCTAAAATCAAATACGAATTAGAAGATGACCATGCGATTATGGCTATGGTGCAGAATGGCCTAGGCGTGAGTATTCTTCCTGAAATGATCCTGTCTCACATTCCTTACGACATCTCTATTCGACCTTTGGACGAAAGGCATTCCCGTACTATCGGTATCGCTACCGCTTCCTTAAAAAATGTTTCTCCAGCAGCTAAAAAATGTATGGACTTTATTACTGAATGGATCAACTAGCTTCAGCATGTCGGCCAAGGAAGCGGATTCTCAAAGCTGGACCAGTCCATATTCATTTCGTTATCGTTCAGTAGACATTCATCTAGCTCTTCTTCCAAGTCTGGTCGATTCATTCCGATACCTATCATGACGATTTCGTTCATGCGGTCGCCCCAT
>NZ_WUDQ01000469.1:0-2931 GCF_009827695.1 Paenibacillus sp. OT2-17
TTCAGTTAACTTCTATTATTATTGCGTGCTTTATTTCTTATATAATGGGAAAATATAACTTTGGTTTCTCGTTTATAATTCAGCCTCCACATGATTTTTTAAGAGCTGAAAATTACTTATCATCCCTAAATAAAATGTTGATTCTAGGTGCTTTAATATCAGCTGTCACCATTTTTATTACTTTGTATATGCTCTATAGCTCAAATACCATAGGATTACTATCCATTTCATTGCTTACTTTCGGCGTGTCGTATTTCTTTTCAGAGAGAGGAGATTATGAGGATGCTAGAAGCGCTATCACGGTACATCGCAACGGAAATAAAAAAAGCTGATCCTGATGGTCCAACAAGTGTAGAAGTGATGGAATATGCGCTTGGTATAAAAATTACCGAAGTGTCTTCGATACTAATGGTTGCGATTATAGCTTGGATGACTGGGCATTTTTTGGGGTCGTTATTAGCTCTAGTAACTATCATGTTTGTAAGAAGATTTTCAGGAGGGGCACACTTCAGTAATCTTACATTTTGTGTCTGTTTTACAACGGCAATATGTGTAACTATACCTCTCGTCTCTTTAAATTTATCAACGATTTTGATTATTAATGCTTGTTCAGTATTAGTGTTTTTAGTTTATGCACCCAATCATTTTATTTATATTCATAAGACCAATAACCACAAATATTATAAAACGGTATGTGTTTTGATTTGTGCGGTGAATTTTTTTGTACAATCCCACATAATATGCTTATCTTTAGCTATTCAAGCATTCAGTATTCTTCCTTTATGGAAAGGAGGTGAACGAAAATGGATAAGAAATTGGCGAGAGCTTTAAATTTAAGACTGGGAAAATACGCTAACGAATCTACCAAAAACGAAAAAACAGTATTTGGCGCTAAACCGATACCGGCAGAGCTCAAGAAAAAAGAAAAGAACTGATTATGTACCGCGTTACTCTAGACATTGTTCTTATACGATCGGGGTAACTGCACAGGCTTGTAAGGAAGCTTTTCAGCTATCACGACTTGGTTTTGTGAGATCGAGTCTAACGCATTTGGAGGTACGATTCGAAGAATCTGACTTCACTTGCTCTATGTCTCATAATAAGCTTAAAGCACTTATAAAGTTATGGAAATGACCCGTGGAATTCACGGGTTATTTTATTGCCAACATACTTATATAGTAAGCCCAAAACACGCAACAGCACGGGGAAAAGCAGCCGAGTTTGACGTTCTAAACTCCGCCCGGATTTGCCAGATAACGGTTTTAGCGTTATAACAGAAAGAGGGCATTTTAGAAGAACGGAGTGAGATTATGAATCATACATCATTAAACGCAGAAAAATTCCAGCGTAAAGCAGTTCAGGTGGAAGAGGCACAAAGCAGGATAGCTAGCTATGTTAAACAGGGTGAAAGGGAAGACGTAGAGCTGGAGCAGGCGCATGGACGTTATTTGGCGATGGATTTGACCGCACCACACCCGTATCCCCGTTTTCGTCGCTCAGGTATGGACGGTTATGCGATCCTAGGCTCGGACACCGAAGTGTGCTCATCCGGTCAGGAAATCTGGCTACATGTGATTGATGAAATTCCATGTGGCACCGTATCGGACAAGCGGGTGGAGACTGGAATGGCTGCCCGCATCATGACAGGAGCGCAATTACCTGAAGGAGCGGACACGGTTGTCATGCTGGAAGCGACACAGCTGCGTGAGGAAAACGGACAGACATATGTCGGCTTGAAGAAGCGTATAGAAGTTGGCAAAAATGTGACACAGATTGGTCATGAGATTCAGGAAGGTCGGCTTTTGCTTAGTAAGGGAACCTGCCTGGGAGCAGGGCACATCTCGGTACTGGCTACTTTTGGAGTACACCGGGTACCTGTTTACAGGAAGCCAAGGGTGGCCGTTTTTTCTACAGGATCGGAATTACTTGCAGTGGATGAGCCGTTACAACCGGGGAAAATTCGAAACAGTAATACATATATGCTGGCTTCTCAAATTAGAGAGGCAGGAGGAGAGCCGTTCATTTTACAAGCCATTCATGATGATTTGAGCCTTGCCCGTACTTCTGTATGTGAAGCGATAGCTGCCTATGATATCGTGGTCACGAGTGGAGGAGTATCGGTGGGGGATTTTGATATTATGGGTGATCTGGTACGACAGGAAGATGTGAATATGCTGTTCAACAAGGTTACGATGCGTCCAGGAAGTGTGACCACAGCCGCAGTGATTGACGGCAAGCTGTTATTTGCGCTTTCAGGCAACCCCGGCGCGTGCTTTGTAGGCTGTGAGCTGTTTGTACGGCCGACGATCCAAATGATGTTATCTTCGGCACATCCATATTTACAAACCTGGACGGCGAAGTTAGGTGCAGATTATACGAAGGTAAACAACTATACACGCTTTGTACGCAGCTCTCTGGAGATACGTGGTGGACAAGTATACGCGATTCCTGCGCGAGTAGATGAATCCAGTGTCATGGTGACCATTAAGGACAGCGACTGTCTGATCGTGATTCCTCCCACAACAGAAGGATTACGCGAAGGTGAAGAGGTGCGTGTACTGGTGTTACTAGGTGGACAGGTGACGTGAATACTAAACATCCATTTGTATGTCAAATCGTCGGATTCAAAAATACGGGAAAAACGACCTTTCGCGGAGGATTGATTCGTTATGTGCAGAAGTCAGGTCTACGCGTAGCAGTGATTAAGCATGATGGACATGAATTTGAAATGGATCATGAGGGTACAGATACGTTCAAGCACCGACAGGCGGGTGCTGAAGGCATAGCTATTGTTTCGGCTGAAAGAACAGCCATTTTAGAGGAGAATAGTCAGCCTCTCACCGGACTGATCCGGCATTTTCAGGCCTATGATTGTGTGTTGCTAGAAGGCTTCAAGCAAGAGGATTATCCGAAGCTGGTCATGGTGCGGGA
>NZ_WUDQ01000046.1:0-19379 GCF_009827695.1 Paenibacillus sp. OT2-17
ATCGCTGGAGCATATGGCAAAGGCGTATATGCAAGGAAGGGAGCTGGAGTGGGAGGACTATTATCACGGACAAAACCGGGTGCGAGTCCCTCTTCCAGGCTACCCGTTTGAAGAGAAGCGCTACTGGGTTGAACCCAAAGTTCAGCAACCACCGCATGTACCAACTAGTGCGGAATTGACCCCTGACACGCAGGAGGAATCTCCTGATTTCTGGCAGGCTACCGAGGCGGTTTTCCAATTTGGTGAACGGTTATTGGAAGAGAGCGGCTTTGCGGTAGAACAGGGCTATAAAAAGGCGGTTGATGAATTTGCGGCCCAGCTTATTATCGGATTATTCAGACAATGGGGGACGCTCACGGAACCCGGAAAAGTATATAAAGAGTCAGAAATGTTGCATACGATAGGGATTACTTCCACATATCAGCGTCTATTTCGGTTCATGCTGCGTTTCGTAGAAGAACAGGGCTACATCTGCATTGACGGTGATAATATCACGCTAACCCTTGAAGGGTTAGCTCCCGATCTGTCGGCCTTATGTAACCAATACGTGGAACAATATCCGGCATTTACGGGAACATTCAAGGTGTTGAAGTATTGTCTGGACGCCTATCCGGCTGTGCTGACCGGGAAAAGGTCACCCCTGAGTGTGCTGTTTCCCGATGGTACATCGCAATTCCTGGCGGGCTTTGCCAATCAGGGACGTACGCTGGGCGATCTGTGTGAGACGATGGCGCTGGACGCATTAAAGCAGCATATTTTAGCGCAAGCGGGAAAACGGCTCCGCATTCTGGAAGTCGGGGCTGGCTCGGGAACGGTGGGCAAGGTTCTTTTCCCAGCCATAGCAAATCGTCAAGTCGAGTATTGCTACACCGATTTGGGCCGGGGCATCATTTTGGAAGCGCAAAAGCAGTTTGCAGCTTACCCGTTTGTTCGATATCAGACTTTTAATATTGAAGAAGATCCTGTGGCACAAGGCTTTGTGCCAGAACAGTTTGATATCATTATTGGCCTGAATGTAGTTCATGCCACGAGCTGTTTGCGGACGGCCTTGTCCCAGTTGAAAAAGGTGCTTGCTCCTGGTGGAGCCCTGTTTATGATCGAAAAAGTGCAGAACGAGCCTGCGGAAAATCTCGTCTGGGGAATGACGGAGGGATGGTGGCTGTTCGAGGATCAGGACATACGAAAGGATTCTCCGCTGGTTCCGACGGAAACATGGGGGCAGTTGTTGAAGGAGGAGCGATTCACGGAGGTACGAACCTTTCCTATGCATTTGCCAAACCGTGCCGAGGCCGAAACCGCGCTGATTATCGGTCGAATGAGCGAGCAAGAACAAGTGAGCAGGGTTGAAGATTTAATGTACCGTGTTCGGTGGATTAAAAAAGAACTGAAGAAGACAAGAGAAGGCGTGTTGGCTCAAGGAAACTGGCTAATCTTCAAAGACAAGCTGGGGATTGGTGAGGAACTGGTGCAACGCATGAGGCGCTCCGGTCATCCTGTGGTGACTGTAGAGGCTGGGCAAAGGTTTGAAAAACGGAACGATCATCAGTACACCATCCAGCCGGGTGTAGAAGCAGATTATATTCAACTCATGAATGAACTGGGACAACGTAATCAGCGCTTGAACGGTATCGTTCATCTCTGGACCTGCACAGCCACCCCGTCAACCCAAGTGAACATTGAAACAGTGGATGCAGGTTTGGAGTCAGGTGTCTATAGTCTTTATTTTCTGACTAAAGCATTACTGCATCAGGGTCTGCATGAAACGCTGGACTTGCGGGTGGTTTCGAACTTTACCCAGCGGATATCGGACGAGCAACAAGTATCACCTGAAAAAGCGGCGATTCACGGTTTGGTCAAAGTTATTTCTCAGGAGCATCCACAATTGCAATGCTTCGGACTGGATGTCGAAACGCTCCACCACACCAACGAGCAAGTGGCGGATCTGATCATGACCGAGCTGCAAGAAAACAAAACGGATTCATTCGTTGTCATCCGTCAGGAGCGTTACATCCAAGGTATGTCTCGTCTCGAATCGGATACGGTAAGCACTCCAGATAATCGGAATCATCCGGGTATTCCACCCCGGCGTTCCATCACCGTTCGTCCGGGTGCCGTGTATATCGTGACTGGAGGCGCAGGGGGATTAGGACTGGAGGTTAGCCGGTATTTATCCGAGCAAGCTCCGATCCATCTAGTCATCCTGAACCGAACGGAGCTGCCGGAAAAATCGCAATGGTCACACATCATAAATGATCCGGTGCAAAGGAAGGCTGATGCCGCAATTTACCGTAAGCTTTCGGCCTTTGCAGACATGGAAAAACACGGCTCAAAGGTGCATTATTACGCGGGAGATGTGGCTGATTATAGGCAGATGCAACACATTTTTGACGATGTACAAGCTCGTTATGGCCCCGTTAAGGGAGTGGTTCATTGTGCGGCAGCTAGCGGCGACACCAGTCGTCCGCTGGAGATTCAGAATTTGGGTGATTTTCGCAAGGTGCTTCGCCCCAAAATTCACGGAACGCTGGTATTGGATAAGCTTCTGGCGGAACAAGAGACAGATTTCTTTGTTCTGTACTCCTCGGTAGCCTCGCTATGGGGCGGAGCTGGCGGTGGAGATTATGCGGCTGCCAATGTGTTTATGGATGCTTTCAGCGCACAGCGTAACATGCGGGGGCAAACGACGCTTGCGATCAACTGGTATGCGTGGGAGGGACTCACTGGACCAGGGTGCATGGACTATATGCCTGTATCAGATGCGCTGGCTGCTTTCCGCATGAGCTTGTCTTATCCGCTGGATCAGGTGGCCATCGGCAAGTTTGATACACAGAAGCTCCGTGAATGGGCGCCGATGATGAAAATTCAGCTTGCGCCGGATATGTTGACGAGTCGACGCCGAGCTGTAGCTAAATCCACCAAGGAAGCAGGAGCTCTGCCATCTGTCGAGCCTAACCGTTTGGTGACAGATGTGAAGGTCAGTCTGAAAGGGAAAACGACAGAGCCTTACACAGAGCTGGAACAGCAGATCGCTCAAATATGGGCAGAGGTGCTGGGATACGAGGAAATTGATGTAGGTCAACATTTTTTTGAAATCGGCGGGGATTCCTTGCTTATTTTGAAAGTGTTGAGTCTTCTGAATGAACGGGTTGATCCCGAAGTGGAGGCCGGGGATTTGTTCTCGTACGGTACAGTTGCGCAGCTGGCTCAGTTTATGGAAAACAGGCATGCCGCCAGCACAAGAGAAGTGACGGACGTAGCACCGCACTTACAGGTTGAAGTTTCCGGGGCGGACGAAGCGGACGAGGATTTACGAAGCCTGATCAAGCGTGTAAAGGAGGACGCTATTTCAGTGGATGAAGCTATGAAAGGATATGAAAGCATATGAGGGATACGTTTGTTGAAGCCACTTTGCAGCTTGTAGCCAAACAGGAATTATCCGAAGAGCATGCGTATTCTCTGATCAAGCAATATCAGGTTCGGCTCAAAACTGCTTCATCGTCCGCAGCCCACGATGGAATAAACCGCAACAGGGATATAGCCATCATCGGCGTAGCCGGACGGTTCCCGCAAGCAGATAACAAGGAACAATATTGGAGTAATCTGGTCAACGGTTTGAATGGGATACGAACGTTTCCAAGCTCACGCTTGGAGCAGATTCGTCCCTTTTTGGATGAACAGAATCAAGGGCCATATATGCCGGCAGGCTATTTGGAGGAAGTTGATACGTTTGACGCGGCATTTTTTAATATTCTTCCGGGTGAAGCCAAATATATGGACCCGCAGCAGCGTATGTTCATGGAAACCGGTTATGAGGCCATTGAGGACGCAGGGTATGGTGGTGAACGCATTCGTGGCTCACGAGTGGGGGTATATGTCGGCTATAGTGAAGCGCGATACAAGGAGCTGATCGAAAGCGAGTCGTCCACCGCCTTTGTCGGGAATTTCCCGCCAGTTATCGCAAGCCGTCTTGCTTATGCGCTGAATCTGTCCGGTCCTGCATTGAGTGTAGCCACCGCCTGCTCGTCTTCCCTGGTTGCCTTGCATCTTGCATGTGAGGGATTACGCGCTGGAGATTGCAGCATGGCTTTGGTGGGTGGGGTAGCCATTGGTGCGTTACCCACCAGGATGGAGCCGGGCGGGCTGGGGATTACTTCTCCGCAAGGACAATCACGCAGCTTCGACGCGGATGCCGACGGTACGGGATGGGGCGAAGGTTGTGGCGTTGTTCTGATCAAGCCACTGGAGCAAGCCGAGAGGGATCACGATTATATTTACTCTGTGATTAAAGCAAGTGCCATCAATCAGGACGGTGCCTCCAACGGATTGGCCTCCCCGAATGCCCGAGCTCAGGAAGAAGTGATTGTAGAGGCGTGGAAGCGTGCGGGCATTGACCCTTCGACGATCTCTTACATCGAGGCTCATGGAACGGGGACCAAAATTGGAGATCCGATTGAAATTAAGGGGATTACGAATGCCTTTCGCAGGTATACGCAAAACAGACAATTTTGCGGAATCGGCTCGGTTAAAAGCAATATCGGTCATCTTGATTCCGCTTCAGGCATGGCAGGATTAATCAAAATGATCATGGCTTTACAGCATAAGCAGCTTCCGCCCACCCTGCATTTTGCTTATCCGAATCCGTTGATGAACCTGCATAGCTCTCCGGTCTATATCCATACGAAGCTAACCGAATGGCGAAGTGAGGACGGAATACCACTGAGGGCGGGTATCAGTTCATGGGGGTTAAGCGGTACAAATTGTCATGTGGTGCTGGAGGATTATCAGGGAAGCAGGCCCTCCCTTTCTTCGTCCTCCGATCTATCCTGTGGTGGGGAGCGTGTATTTACCCTTTCGGCATACAGTGAGGATTCACTGCGAAGATTGACTGCCCGATATATTGATTTTTTGGAGAATGACGATATTCCGCCTTTGGAAAATATCTGTTACGTCCTGAATACGGGCAGAGAGCATCATGCTTATCGGCTGGCGATTCCGGTCACGGATCGACGCAGCCTTTGGACAAAGCTCAAACAGGCTTATGATGCTTTGGTTCGTCAGGATGGAACAGGGCTGGAGCAGCAGGGGATTTTCTGTTCCATGTGCAGCGAGTCCCTGGTAGAAATGGCGCTGGATACAGATGATGCCCTGATGATTGCCCGGCGATATGTTGCTGGGGAGAACAGGCGCTGGTCGGAGGATTATCCGGCAGGTGGGTGTGCCAAAGTACCCTTGCCTGCATACGCTTGGGAGAAGCAACGATATTGGGTGGAGCCGCCGATCCAACGTAGAAGCAGCAAACGCGATGGACAGGTGTCAGCTTATAGCGAAGCACGCATTTCCTTTGGTGACGGATATGTTCCGACGGAAACAGAAGACAGGCTGGCACGTATCTGGGGCCGAATTTTAGGCATTGACGAACTGTCTGTGGATGCGGATTTCTTCGAACTTGGCGGGGACTCTCTGTTGGCAACAGATCTGATTACTGCCATAAGCCAGGTATTCCATACACGAATTACATTGGTTGATTTGTTTGGACATCCCTGCATTCGTGAGCTGGCCAAGCTTATTTCAGGCGAAAAAAAATCGGATTACCAGTCCATCGAACCTGTGTCTCCACAAGCATTTTATCCCGTATCCAATGCGCAGCGCCGTCAGTTTATTTTGAAACAGCTGGCAGAAGGTAATTTGAGCTACAACATGCCCGGAACGGCTACGATCACGGGACGCCTGGATGTGGAACGCTTTAAAGCTGCTTTTGCTGCGATCATTCGTCGCCATGAATCCTTTCGGACGGTGTTTGATGTTGCGGAGGATGAAATTGTGCAAAGTGTTCTTCCGCAGGCTGAGCTTGCTATATCACTGGGAGTGGCTCCAAAGGGAGCAGATGTGCAAAAGCTGATGGAGGAATTTGTCCAGCCGTTTTCCCTGGGAGAGGCTCCTTTACTTCGGGTACGCTTGCTGCGACTAACGGAGGAATGTGATGAAGAGGACAAGCATTTGCTGATGTTTGATATGCATCATATTGTTTCGGATGGCGTTTCCATGGAGATCCTCATTCGGGAATTTACCAGTCTTTATGCCGGACAGGACCTGCCGCCGCTGCGTATCCAATATAAGGACTATGCGGTATGGCAAAATGCTTTTCTGCAAAGTGAGCAGATGCTGCAGCAGGAGCAATTTTGGCTGAGGACGTTAACGGAAGGACTGGAGTCAGGATTGCCTGTTCTGAAAATGCCCAGTGACTATCCCCGACCGCCTGTGATGACTTTTGAAGGGGGGGTGTACTCGTTCACGATTGACAAAGTGGTCGCTGAACGCTTGCGAGCGATGGGACAGGAGCATGGCGCTACGCTGTATATGACGCTTCTTGCTATATACAATGTGCTGCTTTATCAATACACAGGGCAGGAGGATGTCATTGTAGGCTCTCTCATTGCCGGCAGACGTTATGCGGGTGTAGAGCATACGATAGGACTCTTTACCAACTACTTACCTATTCGTAATACTCCAGCGGGTGAGCGGCGCTTTACGGACTTCTTAAAGGAGGTGGCTCATCGCACCATAGCCGCGTATGATCATCAGGATTATCCATTTGAAAAGATGGTGGAGCATCTGGATCAGAAGCGCGATCTTTCACGCAACCCTATTTTTGACACCATGCTTATTTTACATAATCAGGGGATGCAGAGAACCCAATTTACGATGGGAGATTTGAAGCTGAACATGTTGGACTGGGCCAAGCACAGTTCAACCATGGATTTAAAGCTCGACATTTTTCAGGGAATGCAAGGGGAACTGAAATGTACCTTTGAGTATTATTCCCGTTTGTTTCACGAACAGACGATCACTGCGCTGGCAGGACATTTGCTCAGCCTGATCGACCAGATTGTGAACCAGCCTGAGCAAGCTTTAGCGGAGTACCGGATTTTTTCACCTGAGGAAGCGGAGAAGATGAAACAGAAACGGCAGGGAAAGGATTCTACTTTTGCGCTTCCTGCGATCTGCCCGGCACCGGATGCTGAGCAGCACCCTTTATCTTTTTACCAAAAGCAGATATGGCGACATCGAGGATCAGCTCCTCATGTGATCGTTCATGCAGCGTGGAAAGGCAAGGTGGATCAGACGTTATTTGTCAGAGTGCTGGAAGAACTGCAAGCCGAACACAGCACGCTCAGAACAACCTTCAGGGAAGAGACAGCTGGGCCGACTCAGCAGGTGCAGGCGTATCTTCCGTTGGATTACAAATTCACAGATGTACTAGAGGGGGATGCAGCTTCTTGGGCGGAACACCGTGTGGCTGTGGAGTATCAAAACCCGTTCGAGTTACGACAAGGTCCGCTGTACCGGATACGCTTGGGTTGTGACAGCAACGAACGATGCCAATTGATCGTCGCTGTTCATCCATTACTAACGGAGTGCCTCGATCTGAAAGGTTGGCTGGAACAACTGTTTATTCGCTATTCCGCTGCTGTTACGGATTCGGCAGTGGATACAGACCACATATTTCAGTCCATCTCGCAGATTGATTTTACTTATTGGCAACAACGGTTGCTGCAGGAAGGATATTTGGAGCCTCAAAAGGCGTATTGGACTGAGGCACTGCAAAAGCCGCTTCCTCCGATCGGATTGCCGTTCAAACGCGGGGAAGAAGCTTTTGTAACACCCGAGTGGACTTCTATTGAAGTGCCTCTCGCCACAGAGGAGACTGAAGCTCTAAAAGCTTTTGCCTCCAGTCATGAAGGTTCTGTTACGGACGTTCTATTCGCCTGTTATTTCCTGCTGCTGCGGCAATTAACGCATGCGGAGGAGCTTTTGATCTATGTCATGCATCCCGAAGGACATCCAGTTCAGGGCAGCGGAGTACCTTTATGTATCCAGCATCCTGTGCCAGTCAGAGTTTCGATGGAGGGGCTTTCGTCGTTTAATCATTTGCTAGAAAAAGTGAAGGACAAACATCAAGCTGCGCTTCAAGCTGTTTTATATCCGTTTCATTTGCTGCTGGACCCTAATGAGTTGAAGAGCGGGAGGGAGGGTTCATCACGTTATAACGTCGTCTTTTGCACAGAGGATGAAACGAGATCTTTACCCGAGGGAGGGGAAGTGGGATTGCGTGTATACCCCTCAGAGCCAGCAGCACTGCAACTGTCAGTCGTGAAATCAACAACCGGACTGACCTGTTCCCTGAGGTGGAATACCGCTTTGCTGGAATCTTCCTATGTCCACTCTATGCTGGAAAGGTATCACAAAATAATCAAGACCATTGCTAGTAGTGTGTCCAACCTGTCTAAGGTATCCCATTAACGTGCGGTTCATTCAAAGGAGGCAATTACAAATGGAATTAAGATCATCTATTGAATTTTATGACAATCGGTTTTTAATGTTCGTTCTGGATCAAATGGCTTATGAATTTGAGAAAAACGGCTCCAAAGAGGTCATTCGAATGACCTTGGGAAAATCCGAGCTACCTTTGCATGAGGATATCATTCAGTCGATGAAGGATGCGTTGGACACCTTTGAAAAAAGCTCGCTTGTATTTCCGCCGGGCTTGCCGGAATTAAAGGAAGCGCTCGCGGAGGAATACAAGAAAACATATGATCTGGACATTAACCCTAACAATATCCTGATTAATGTAGGCACCAGCGCCTTATTCCGAAATCTGTTTTATTTGCTGGCAAAAGAGGGGGATGAGGTTCTTTTACCGCGTCCGTACTATTCTCTGTATCATTTTTGCGCCCAATTGGTAGGGGCGAATGTTCGCTACTATGATATCAATTTGGAGACGCTAGCACTGGATCTGGATTCCTTTAAGGAAAATTTCACGGATAAAACCAGAATTGTAGTCATTAATTCGCCTGGTAATCCGCTAGGGAACATCTTAACGAAAGACGAGCTGTATGCCATTGATGAAATTATCAACGGTCAGGCAGTGGTCATTAATGATGAGATTTATGCCAATGTTTGCTTTGATGAACGAAGCACTTCGGTACTGGAGCTGACGGATACCAAATCAGCCTTTATTACAACGAATGCTTTCTCCAAAGGGTACCGGATGTACAGTCGGCGCGTGGGCTACTGTATCGTTCCTGACGAGCTAGTCACACCGCTCACGGTCATACAGCATCACACATTGCTGACAGCCGACCCTGTCGTGCAATTTGGCGCATTGGAAGCATTGGCACATCCCGAAGAGATTGAGCAGCTGGTCAGCCTGTATAAAGCAAGACGGGATTATACGGTGGAGCGATTCAATGAGGTTCCGCTCGTACGTGCTATCCCTGCACAAGGTAGCTTTTACTTCACACTCGATTGTGAAAAGTACATGGACGAGCACGGCATCGAAACGAGTTTGGAGCTGGCTGAACAAATTATGAGAGCCAAACAAGTGGCGACTGTGCCAGGTTCTGATTTTGGATTGCCGAAAATGCTGCGCCTGTCCTACTCTACAACGCGATACAACGAAGGCATAGATCGCTTAGTGGACTTTTTCACAAACAGCTTGGTAGGTCAATCGGCTGTATCTGCTGCAATTCCGGTTCGGGAGTAGACCCTATGGATCTGGATTTTGATGCATTTGAAATTCTATCGGCAGAAGAGGAACGCGTCATTGCGGAGATGAATCAGACTGCAAAGCTTTATGAGGATCATGTTACGATTCCTGATTTGTTTGCCCGTCAGGTCGCAATCACACCACAGCAAATCGCTATTTATGAATACGGCTCCTCCATTACGTATGCCCAATTGGAGGAACAAGCGAACCGAATGGCCCGCCTGCTGCACGCAGCAGGTGTGCGACCTAACCAGCGGGTAGCAGTGGTAGCGGAACGGGGAATTGAGCTTTTAGTAGCTGTTTTCGGCGTATTAAAAGCAGGTGCAGCCTACGTGCCTATTGACCCGGACTACCCGAAAAAGCGGATTCAATATATGCTGCGCGACAGTGCTTGCGGTGTGCTGATCACCGAGTCTGCCAAGCTTCAAACGATGCTGGGAGATTTGCCGGAGAGCATGACGACGGTTGTTTGTCTTGACGAAACGAAGATGCGAGCAGATCGTCTGAAGGTGTATCAGCGGTCGGATTGGGAGCGCCAGGAGCAGGGCTCATGGGCGTGTCCTGCCGGTGAAAATGATCTTGCGTATTTGATTTACACCTCAGGCTCTACGGGAGATCCCAAAGGAGTCATGATGACGCATAAAGCTGTGCTGAATACGCTCTTTTGGTTGCAGGACACCTTTTGTTTGACCGCAGAAGATGTGATTGCGCAGAAGACTTCTGCCAGTTTTACCGATTCGGTATGGGAATTCTTCTGGCCTCTGATATACGGAGCCAAGCTGTCTATATTCAGCTCGGATACGGTCAAAGATCCTCAACGGCTATATGAACAGCTCCGGGATGACAAGATTACCATTACCCAGTTCGTTCCGGCCCAGATGAGTCTCTTTCTGGATGCGGTTCCGACCGAAGAGACGGATCATCCGCTACCGGAACTTAAATGGGTATTCAATGGAGGCGAAGCCTTGCTCGTCAATGGGGTGCGGGACTGGTACAGCACATTCCAGCAAGCCAAGATTGCCAACATTTACGGTATGACCGAGTCGGCTATTTATGCAACCTGTTACCTGATTGACGCATCTCCGGCAGAGGGAGAATTGAGCATTCCGTTGGGAAGGCCCCTTGCGAACACGCATGTTTATATTTTGGACAAGGAGGGGCAATTGTGCCCCTTTGAGGTCAAAGGCGAAATATGCATCGGCGGGATTGGTCTGACGGAGGGGTACTGGAATAAGGCAGAAGCAACTGCCAAGGCTTTTACCCAGCATCCCAAAACAGGAGAAAGGCTATATCGTACAGGTGATTTGGGCCTGTTACGGCCGGATGGCATTCTAGAGTATAGCGGCCGCAAGGATGATCAGGTACAGGTGCGGGGGTATCGCGTAGAACTCAAAGAAGTGGAGCGGGCCGTATCCGTTTTTCCAGGGATCAAGGAAACCGCTGTGATTGCCCAAACGGATGAGTTTGGTGTAACCAATCTCTTATGTTATTTTACTTCGCTGGAAAAAGGGCTCGAAGTGGATGATCTGACAACACACTTGCGTGAAATATTACCTGAGTATATGATTCCGGGATTTTTCATGGAACTGCTGGAGATGCCGTTAACTCCGAACGGGAAGATTGATCGCAAAAATCTGCCACAGCCGGAGGGCCGAGTTCACCGTTCAACCGCATATGTGGCGCCTCGCAATGAAAGAGAGCATATGCTGACGAAAATCTGGGCCGGAATTTTAAATATAAGCCCGGAGGACGTCGGCATCCATGACAGCTTTTTTGAAATCGGCGGCAATTCCATCTCGATTGTTCGGCTTCATCGAAAGATGAAGCACGCACTGGGCAGTGAGGCAACAGTAGCCGAGCTGTTTTCCTATCCTACGATTGCAGCGTATATGAATCACTTTGAAAATCAGTCCAAGGATGACGAACAGCTGGATCAGGATCTTATGAGCCTGCTGGATCAAATTGAAGATGGCTCACTGGATGTAAGCGAGTCTATACGGGCGCTGGACCATCTGAAGGAGGGATAACATATGAAACGGGTTCAGAATTATTTGCTAGCTCAGGTTGCCGCAAAACATCTCTCCAAGATAGAAGCTCTGCCGATGCTAAAAGAGCTATTCGAAAATGAGTCCAAAACGGTGAAGGTTGATGATATTGCCGTTGTTGGGATGGCCTGTCGTTTTCCGGGAGCAAATGGAACGGATGAGTTTTGGGATAATCTCGTGAACGGCATGGATGCCGTGAGGGACTTCCCGGAAAGCCGCAAGGCTGACGTGGACCAGCCTATTCGGGACTATTTCAAAGGTAAACGATATGCGCCGGAGATCAAGTATCGCAGAGGAGCATATTTGGACCATATTGATCGTTTTGATGCAGAATATTTTAACATTACTCCTGCAGAAGCCCGGTGTATGGACCCTTTGCAGCGCATTTTCCTTGAAGTTACCTGGGAAGCACTGGAGGATGCCGGCTATGCCGAAAAGGAATTGTACGGCTCACGAACCGGGGTATACGTAGGGGATACGGATGCCGATTACTTGCAACTGATTCAGAACATGGAGCCGTATGCCTTACCCGGTAATACCATTTCAGTCGTAGCCAGTCGGGTGGCCTACTTGCTGAATCTCGCCAGCGGCAGCCATCTGATTGATACCGCCTGCTCTGCATCTTTGGCTGCTGTGCATCATGCGGTCAAAGGACTAATTACTGGCGATTGTGACATGGCTGTAGCCGGCGGGCTGAACCTGACCCTGTTTCCCGTAGATGAAGGACTGGTCGATATCGGCATTGCTTCTCCCGACTCTGTTGCGCGCACCTTCGATGCCGCAGCGAATGGGACGGTATGGGGCGAGGGATTCGGGGTCATCGTACTGAAGACGCTGGAAAAGGCTAAAAAGGATCGGGATCATATCTACGCTGTCATTAAAGGCAGCTCCATGAATTCGGACGGAAAGTCCAACGGCATTACCGCGCCAAGTGCCTTGGCTCAGACAGAGCTGATGAAGGAAGCTTGGCGTAATGCGGGTATCTCTCCGGAAACGGTAACCTACATTGAGGCTCACGGTACAGGAACTCGTCTAGGTGATCCGATTGAGATTGAAGGCATTACCAACGCCTTCCGCAGCTACACGGACAAGCGGCATTTTTGTGCCTTGGGCGCGGTGAAAACGAACATAGGTCATCTGGACACCGCAGCCGGTATTGCAGGTCTAATCAAAACAGTGCTGTTATTGCAAAAGAAGGAGATTCCGGCAACCCTCCATTTTAACGAGCCGAATCCGCACATTAATTTCATTGAATCGCCTGTGTATGTGAATACAGAGTTGGTTCCATGGGAGACGGAGGCAGGAGTGCCACGGCGGGCAGGAGTAAGTGCTTTTGGTCTAGCAGGAACTAACTGTCATGTCATATTGGAGGAATATGAGCAGGACGAGCAGAGCCAGTCCGCCAGTGGAGAAAACGTACCGTATGTATTTACGTTGTCTGCCAAGAGTAAAGCTTCCTTTGATGCTTTGGTTGACCGTTATCGTACGTTTTTGGATCGCACGGCTCATGCGCTGCCAGATATTTGTTTTACAAGCAATCAGGGACGGGGGCACTATGCTTATCGGCTTGCGATTGTAGCTACAAGTCTTGAAGAGTTAAGGGAAGGGCTGGAGCGATTTGCAAATGCAGATGAAGCTGCACGTCCAGCTTTAGCGGGAGAGTGGATATATTATACCCGCCTAACGACCCGTGCGGAGAAAAGCTTCAAGGTACAGCCTGACACCAGCCTGGATCGGGTTGTGGATGAATATATGCAAGGTAGCGAGATCAATTGGACAGCTCTGCATGATTTGGATCAAAGACATCGTGTTCCTTTACCTGTATATCCATTTGCAGGCAAACGACATTGGGTGAATTATATCCCGGAGCATGCGATGGAGCGTGTAGCAGATTCCCCAGCCTTGAGATCGGTACCGGAGAAGCAGGTTGACCAGTGGTTCTATGAACTGAATTGGGTAGCCAGTCCGTTGACGGCTTCTGCCTCCCAAGAACGGTCGGTTACCAGCAAGTCATGGCTTATTCTGGCGGATGAAGAAGGCGTAGCTGCTTCACTAAGCGAGTTTATGAAGGATCAAGGACTCACACCTATTATCGTAGAGGCTGCATCTGATTATGCTGCCATAGATCCGAGCCATTATCAGATTCGTCCCGGCTATGCGGAGGATTATAACAGGCTGCTTGCAGCCGTGACCGAGGTTGAGGCGCGAGGGGGAGCAGAGCTTTCCGGTATCGTCCACTTGTGGACCTGCACCGAAATTCGCAGTCGCATGCGACAACTCGATGATTTGAATGAAAGTCAGGAGCAAGGGGCTTTAAGTCTTTTTTATTTGATGAAGGCTGTTCAGGCAAGCTCGATTCATCGCCTGTTGGAAATCAAAGTCGTCTCGAACTACGCACAGCTGGTCGTAGCGGAGGATACATATGTGTTCCCGGAAAAAGCGCCTCTGTGGGGATTGATGAAGGTCATCTCGCAGGAATATAGTCAGCATCGTTGTAGCTGTATGGATGTAGAAACGATCGGACGTGACAATTCCGACATTGCTCAGGAAATCATGCTGGAATTGGATCGGGACGAAGCAGATCAAAGTTCAGCATGGCGAAGCGGTCAGCGGTATACGCAGCAGCTGGAACGGATGCAGCTTACAGCTCATCCACATCGGAAGATTACAATCCGTGAGGGTGGCGTCTATCTGATTGCCGGGGGAGCCGGTTCAGTTGGACTGGAAACCTGCCGCTATCTTGCCCGGCAGGCGAAGGTTAAGCTCGTGCTGGTGAACCGTACTGTGCTTCCGGACCGGGAAAGCTGGCAGGAACGAGCTGCGGGGCTGGATACCTCTGAAATTACGAAGAAAATCCGTGGACTGTTGGAGATTGAAAAGCTCGGCTCCGAGGTGAGCTACTATGCGGCAGATATCACGGATCTGGATGCAATGAAGAAGGTCGTGGATGATGTGCATGCACGTTATGGCCCGATTCATGGGGTCATGAATGCCGCGATGCATTTGGAGGAAATTCGTCTGGAGCAGATGGATGCAGCGGGGTTCCAGCGAACCATGGGAGCCAAGGTAATAGGAACATGGGTGTTAAACGAGGTGACTAAGGATCAAACGCTGGACTTCTGGATTCTTTTCTCGTCAGTGGCTTCGCAGCTGGGAGGTGTAGGCTTGGGTAGCTACGCTGCTGCAAATGCATTTCTGGATCAGTATGCCCACTATCAGAGCCGTCGTGGCATGGAGATGATGGCGATCAACTGGTCGCATCTGGAGATGGGGGCTACATCGGACGAGCTGATGGATCAACGGATGTTATCTCAGCCGATTTCGTCGGAGGACTATGGCAAGCTGTTTGATCGGCTTTTGCAATATAAACTGACCCAAACGGTCATTGCCAACATTCGCAGCCAGGAGCTGGCTCAAGTGTTGACGCTGCTCAAGGTCCGCTTTTCCCCAGACTTAACAAAGGAAATTACAGAGCAAGCGCAGGGGCAGAACGATCAAGAATCTGAAGCCTACAGTCATCTGCTGGAGTCCTATCAAGAGCTGAAGCAGTTCATTACCTCTAATGAAGCGCTGAACGATATGATCCAGCGAAATGTGAAACTGGGTGCTAAATTTGTCTCCTTCGAGGAAGAGCTGTTTCGTACGCTACAGCCCAAGTCGGAGGCTACGGACACTGGAGTGCACATGAACTCTCACATTCAAGTGACCTTGATCGGCCGTGATGGAGATGCGTATTCGAAAACAGAACGGCAGCTAGGTCAGATTTGGGGCGAGGTACTGGGGCATGAGGAAATTAGCATACACCAGGACTTTTTTGAAAATGGAGATTCGCTGATGCTGATGAGTGTCATTGCTAAAATTAAAGACCAGCTGGCCATAGATGTACCGATTCAGGTCTTTTTTCAGGAGCCAACGGTGGCCGGGCTGGGAAGCTGGATAGATGAATCCAATCGTGTCGATTCCGAGGAATCCGATATCATTCCGGTATTACCACGTCATTTTGCTGAGGCTGAACAATAAAGCGGCTTTGTGTTGGGCTAACAGGTGAGGAGTGAAGGAACATGTTATTCTGCGGACTGAAATTAACGCATGATGGTAGTGTGGCCTTGATTGAGGATAACAAGCTTATTTTCAGCTACGAGGTTGAAAAATTCAATAACAACAAACGCTACAGCGAAATTCCTGATTTGGATTTTGTCGAGGAAGTGCTAAACCTGCATGGCTATACCTCGGCAGATGTGGATCGGTTTGTCATCGACGGCTGGGCCGGATTGAAGGAAAGTAAGGTGGACACGCGTTCCCATGGGCAGGAGCTGTCCCTCACGGTTGCACCTTACCGCGAAGTATCGCTTTCAGCCGACGCGCTCCAAGCCTATTCGGGCAGTGGTCTTGCCATTGGCGGAAGAACCTACGACTATACCAGCTATATGCATTCAACCACACATATCGCCAGCACCTATTGTGCAAGTCCTTATGCGGTGACCAAGGAGCCGTCTTACGCGCTTGTGTACGATGGCGGCATGTATCCGCGTTTTTATTACTTTGATCCAGCGAACGGAAAATTAGAAAATCTGGGTCCTCTCTTCATGTACATTGGCAACATTTATTCACTGTTTTCACTGCACTTTGAGCCATTTCTTCGCGGAGGGCAAGGACCGCGCGTGGATGATCTTTCGGTAGCGGGCAAGGTTATGGCCTACATTGCCAAGGGACAGGTACGTCCAGAGCTGCTCGAACAGTTTGAGCTGACGTATGCACGGCATTTTTCACCCTCGATGGAGTTTAACTGGACGTTTTCTCAGGAAATCAAGCGATATGTAGATGAGCATCATATTCCGCATGCAGACGCCATGGCGTCTTTCCATCAGTATTTGGAGCAGCTTCTCGTAACCTCGCTGGAGGCGAGTGTGACCAAGCATGGACGGAAAACACGAAACTTTTGCTTTATAGGAGGCTGTTCTCTGAATATCAAATGGAACAGTGCGATTCGGGAAAGCGGATTATTTGACGATGTGTTTGTTTCTCCGTTCACGAACGATACAGGTTCGGCTATTGGTGCTGCCTGTTGTGAAATGATTCATCAGACAGGTCATCCTCATTTGAATTGGTCTGTGTACAGCGGACCCATGGTCATTCAAAATGAGCCAGCAGAAGGTTGGGAATCACGTGCTTGTACGGTAGCACAGCTCGCGGAGCTGCTGCATACGACAGATGAACCTGTCGTGGTGCTGCATGATCGGGCGGAACTGGGACCACGTGCTTTGGGCAACCGGAGTATACTGGCAGCTGCCGTTCAACCGGATATGAAAGACCGCCTGAATGCCATCAAGCAGCGGGAAGACTATCGTCCGGTCTCACCGATTTGTATGGAGGAGCATGCACCTGCTATTTTTTCACCGGGAACACGTGATCCGTATATGCTTTTTGATCATATGTTGCGTGATGAATGGGTGGAACGCATTCCTGCGATCCGTCATCTCGATGGAACGGCACGCCTCCAGACGGTGAATCGGGAGGATAATCCGCTGATCTATGATTTGCTGGATGCGTACGAGAATTTGAGCGGTATTCCAGTGCTGTGCAATACTAGCGCCAATCTGCTCGGCAGCGGCTTTTTCCCGGATGTGCGTTCTGCAACCGAATGGAACGGAACCCGGTATGTCTGGTGCAATGAAACGTTATACGAAAAGCAGTAGCATATCCTCGAATAATGTACAGATGGAGGTTTATACATGGGAGAGAAGCAGACCTATGATCTGTCTCATGGGCAGAAACGGTTCTGGGTTCAGTCCCAGCTGGGCGCTCAGAGCAGCGCCTTAAATCAATCGGTAGCCGTTCGAATCAGACAAGCTGTGAATACCTCGTATTTACAGCAGGCCCTCCATACCATCGTTGAAAGACATTTTATCCTTCGTACAGTGTTCACGGTGGTCGAAGGTGTACCGAAGCAAGTGGTGCTGGAGCAATTGACCTTAAACGTGCCTGTTGTGGATGTATCGGATACAGGGGAAGAAACAGCGTGGGCAGAGGTACAAAAAGAAATACAGACTGTGATGAATCAGCCTTTTGATCTGGAGCAGAGTCCATTATGGCGGGCACAGATCTACATGCTGGCGGCAAACGACTATGTTTTTCATATTTGTATGCACCACATCATTGAAGATGGTTGGTCTATGGATCTGTTTTTTCAAGAACTGTTTCATATTTATCAGGCGTTGGAGCAAGGAACAAGCCCCCATTTGCCAGAATTGCCGATCCAGTATATTGATTATGCACATTGGCAAAATCAGCAGGTGCTTACTGGAAAACTAAGCTCGCAGGAGCAATACTGGAAATCCCGATTGGATGGTGAATTGCCAAGTCTTCAATTGCCTTTGGATTTTCCGCGTCCGACCATCCGAAATGCTCCGGCGGCGGTGGAAAAGGTCATTCTGGATGCGGAATTATGCGCGGGCTTGGAGCGGTTGAACCGCACGTACGGAACCACCATGTTCATGTCGATCGTTGCCAGTCTGAATGTGTTATTAGCCCGGCTTACTCAGCAAGAGGACATTATTATTGGTACTCCTGTGGCGGGACGGAATCAAAAGCAGGTTCGAAACCTGATGGGTTTTTTTGTGAATACTCTCGTGCTGCGGAATCGACTTTCCCGAGACATATCTTTTTCCCGATTGTTACAACAAGTTAAAGATGAGTGCGCAGGAGCATACGCCCATCAGGACTACCCTTTTGACAAGCTATTACAGGTATTGAACCGTCCACGCCGCCTAAATCGTGCCCCACTGTTTGACGTTCTGATTAATTTTGCAGCCGGCTCCAAAAATGAGGAGAACTTCGGGGGAATCCCGATGGAAAGAATCAAGCTGGGAAATGGTGCCGACGCGAACGAGTTTGACTTGACCGTAATTGTGGAATCCGTAAATGACGAATTGGTCATATCGCTTAGCTATGGAACAGATTTGTTTACAGCCTCAACGATGTCCAGGATCGGAGCGTATTTCCGTAACATTATTGCAGGTGCCATTCAGGACCCGGAGCAGCCTGTGTGGAAAATGGATTACATGGGGGCAGAGGAACGGGCGGTCATCCATCGCGTTAATGATACGCAGAAGGCTTATCCGGGTGGAGTCACGATTACGTCTCGTATTCAGGAGCAGACGCTCCGTACCCCTGATGCAGTGGGGGTTCTGGACGGCGACATGGCTGTCACCTATAAGGAGCTGCACCTTCGCTCCAACCAATTGGGACAGCTTTTCAGTCGCTATGGAGTTCGTCCGAACTCGCTGGTTGCCATTATGGGGGATAGGAATGTCCCATTGCTTACCGCTATTTTAGGGATTATGAAGGCTGGTGGTGCCTATGTACCGATTGATCCTGATTATCCGCAATCCCGAATCCAATATATGCTTGACGACAGTTCGTGCCGCGTGCTTGTTACGAATTTACGTTATTTCGGACGGACGTTAGATCATTTGCCAGACTGTATTGAAACTGTCATTTGTCTGGATGAAACGGTATGGGGAGAGTCGGAATGGATCGTTAGACTGCGGGAGATGCGAGGGGATGAGTCTTATTTTATTCCTGTCAAAGCACAAGGGATGTCTACGAATGAGCTGAGTCTGCAAAATATTCCTAATGAAAAAGACCTAGCGTATATCATGTACACATCTGGCTCCACGGGACAGCCCAAAGGGGTGATGATGACCCATAAGGCTGTGCTGAATACGTTATTTTGGTTGCAGGATACCTTTGCTCTGGGAGCAGACGATGTCATCGCGCAGAAGACG
>NZ_WUDQ01000470.1:0-2926 GCF_009827695.1 Paenibacillus sp. OT2-17
CAATTACTTGAACAGAAACGAAGAGAATAACAGAGGTAGCCAGGAGCGTGAGCAACGTCCGAGCAGGGATAGCCTCTCAGTCATTGGACGGGCAAACAACCTTTCAGGTAAAAGTATTAGTGATGATGAACTGGATGCAGATTTTGTAGAAGAAAACAGCGGGAGTGAAGTTAGAGGGGACGTGCCGCTCCCTGATGGAGCGACTGTACAGTCGTCCGAAGGAGATAGTGCCGCAATAGGCACATCTTCCTTATACAGTGGAGGGATACAGGAAACGGCTGCTTCTGCTGCTTACCCATCTTCTATGCCGCCAATTGCGGGACACGCTACGGATTCCCGTCATTTCGCGGATCAGAAGCCGCGCCAGCAACGCCTAGATGCCGAGCAATTGGCAGCGGTGTCGGGAGAAGCTCCAGAGTTGCCCACTTTTCCTGAACTGAATTTAATCGGTCAGCACCATGGGACATATCTGATTGCGCAGAACGACCAGGGCTTGTATTTAATTGATCAACATGCCGCGCATGAACGGGTGAATTATGAATTTTATTATGAAAAATTCGGCAATCCTGCGTCAGTATCGCAGGAACTGCTACTGCCAATTACACTGGATTTTACGCCTTCCGAGACGGAAAAGTTGAAAACAAGGCTGCACTGGTTTGAACAGGCGGGGGTGTATTTGGAGCATTTTGGCGGTCAAACCTTCCGTGTCAGCTCTTACCCGTACTGGCTTCCCCAAGGGGAAGAAGCGGATGTCATTGAGGAAATGGCCGGATGGGTGCTGGAGGAAAGAGCCATTGATCTTGCTAAGCTGCGGGAAGCAGCCTCGATCATGTGCTCCTGCCGGGCTTCGATTAAGGCAAACCAGAAGCTGACTGACCAACAGGCTATTGTGCTGCTAGAGCGTTTGGCAGCATGCAAACAACCATATACTTGCCCTCATGGGCGACCTATTGTGGTTTCCTTTTCCACATATGATTTAGAGAAGCTGTTTAAAAGAGTAATGTAAGGGAGTATATATATGTTGCAGGATCGGGAAAACCGTGAAGAAGAAGAGCGGTCGAGGCTACGTGAGAAGCAAGTCGAATTACTGGTCACGACAGGGGATTCCCCCTCGGCAGAGGTTATGGAGCGAGCGAAGCTGCTTGCAGCCGAGTTAGGGGTGCTGTATGCCCCTCGTCGTGGTATATCGGTAGCTAAGCTAATTGCGGCTCACAGAGTCCGTCAAGCGTTGGTTCTGGTGCAGGGCGGAGTGAGGCTGATTAGTCCAGAACAATCACCGATGGTTTTTCACCCGAGTATGGGCTTCATTCGCGCCAAACGAGTATTAAAGGGTGAACCTGACCCGATGTTGACGGCTGCCCGGATCGTCCCGGGTGATATTGTGCTGGATTGCACCGCAGGACTTGGTACGGATTCTCTTCTATTTTCAATTGGAACTGGAAGCTCTGGACAAGTCACGGCTGTGGAGAGTTCTTTCCCCGTCTACGCTTTAATCAAGGATGGAATGAGGCATTACCGTTCCGGCAACGCTGAAGTAGATCAGGCCTTTTCCAACATTGACGTTCGTTTTGGTCATCATTTGGACTATTTGCGTAGTTTGCCGGATCGCAGTATAGATATTATTTATTTTGACCCCATGTTCCGTGATCCGTTGCTCGATTCCAGCGCAATCGGTCCATTGAGAGGGTTGGCTAACCCAGACGCGTTGAGTGAGGAAAGTATTATTCATGCGAAACGGATTGCACGAAAAACAATTGTATTAAAAGAAAAACGGGGTAGCGGGGAATTTGCCCGCCTCGGCTTCCGTGTGGAGCAGCGGGGCACAACGAAAACAGTGTACGGAGTGATTGATATTGACAGTGGCACCTAAGCCTAAACTACTTGTTCTTGTTGGCCCGACTGCGGTTGGCAAGACGAAACTAAGCATCGAGATGGCTCGACAATTTGACGCAGAAATTATTTCCGGGGATTCCATGCAGGTATACCGTCATATGGACGTTGGAACCGCCAAAATTTCCGAACAGGAAATGGAAGGAATCAAGCACCATTTAATTGATATTCATGAGCCTGAATACCCATATTCAGTAGCCCAATTTCAGGAAGACTGTCGTCGTCTCATACCTGATATTCAATCTAGAGGAAAGCTACCGTTTATTGTAGGCGGAACAGGTTTATATGTAGAATCAGTCTGCTATGAATACCAGTTTTCCGAGGTAGGGGCTGACGAAGCTTTTCGTCAGGAACAGCTTGACTATGCCGAACAGTTTGGAGCTGAGGCGCTTCATGCGCGACTACAAGCGGTTGATCCCGAAAGTGCACTTCGTCTGCATCCTAATGATCGTCGTCGTGTCGTTCGGGCACTGGAAATTTACCATGTTAGCGGAACGACACTTAGCTCTCAACTTGCCAGTCAAAAAAAGGAATCTCCCTACCAACTCTGCATTGTAGGTTTGACAATGGATAGGCAAATGCTATATAAACGTATTGAAGACCGAATTGACGGGATGCTCGATCAAGGGCTTGTTGCTGAGGTAACCTCCTTAATGGAACGGGGAGTGCGAAGCGATGCCATCTCCATGCAAGGTCTAGGCTATAAAGAGATATCCTCCTACCTGCGGGGAGAAGTGTCTTTGGAAGAGGCGGTGACTTGGCTAAAACGGGATACGCGTCATTTTGCGAAGCGACAGCTCTCGTGGTTTCGCCATATGAAGGATATCCAGTGGGTAGATGTCACTGATTTCGGAAATTTTTCTGCTCATGCAGCCCGAATACACGAAATTATAGCAGGAAAGTTCTGGACAGACCTTGAATATACTTCAAAACAATCCAAATGATTATTGGGGGTACGGCTAAAATGAACAAGTCCATTAATATCCAAGATACGTTTCTGAATCAATTGCGCAAGGATTCTATACTTGTAACGGTA
>NZ_WUDQ01000471.1:0-2922 GCF_009827695.1 Paenibacillus sp. OT2-17
TTGAATGATCTAGGTATTCATGCGGGTGTGCTGGAGTATCAAGTCGGCGATTTCGAGATTACTTCCTTGTTGGAGGATGTAGAACATGCTCTGCAATGGATTCGCCAAACACCGCATGACTGGCTAGTCATTCCTGATCAAGTGGGACTCATCGGTTTTTCTGCAGGTGGTCACTTGGCCTCCATTGTCTCCACTATAGGGACGGTAAAGCCAGATCTTCTGTTGTTGGGATACCCTGTAATTTCATTTCATGAGCCTTATACACATATCGGAAGCCGTACACATTTTTTAGGGGAACATCCGACGCTGGAGCAGCTTCAAGCCTTTTCATCCGATCGGCAAGTAACTTCACAGACACCTCCAACTTTGATGTGGACTACAGCCAATGATGGCGCTGTACCGGTAGAAAATAGTCTGTTGTTCGCTTTTTCATTATCCAGAGAACGTATTCCGTTTGAACTGCATGTATTTGAGGAAGGGCGACACGGCTTGGGACTGTCAGAGGACAACCATGAATGCCATCAATGGCTTGATCTAACGGAAACTTGGCTTCAAAAACATGGATATGCTCAGGCAAGGCAACAGATGACAACTCGACTGTTTATCGCTGGGGACTCCACTGCAGCTCAAAAAGGGGCTACCGAAAAACCGATGACAGGCTGGGGCGAACACTTGCAAAGCTACTTGGCACCGTCTGTTCATGTGGACAATCGTGCCGTCAATGGACGAAGCACCAAATCTTTTATAGCAGAAGGCCGGTTAGCTGATATTGAAAAAGATATTCAAGCTGGAGATTATCTATTTATTCAATTTGGACACAACGATGAGAAAAAAGAAGATCCCACACGCTATACCGATCCTGATGGAGAGTATCGTCAAAACTTAATTCAATACATTCAGTCCGCTAGGGAGCGTGGTGGAATTCCAGTGCTATTGACCTCTGTAAGCCGCCGCCGATTCACCGCAGACGGTGAACCTGATCCGCTGGCTGTAGGAGCCTATCCTGCTGCCATGAAACAAGTAGCCGCGGAAACCAAGACACCCCTGCTCGATATTTTTGAAGCTTCTCAACAGCTGTATCGTTCAATGGGTGAAAAAGGGTCACAGCAGCTATTTATGCATTTGCCTGAAAAAGCGCATCCTAATTACCCCGCTGGTGTAACGGATAATACCCATTTTTCTGACGAAGGAGCCAAACAGGTCGCCCAGCTTATAGCGGAAGCAATTCGTCAGTGTGCGGAACTGTCTGCATTAAAACAACGTATCGTAGAAAGGAATCTAGACAGCGATGAGAGGCTTGCACACCAGCTTGTCAACTGATATCAAGAACTAAATAGATACAAACACAAAACGGACTTGGAGCTAATTACTCTGACGTCCGTTTTTTATTCCGTGTGGATCAAAGACTATACAACTAGGAGAATGGTTCAGAAGTATGGTAAGTTAAAAAGTAAATACTTAAATTGTTATATTTTAATTCTTTTGTATTTTATAGGACTTTAGAATTGTTTTGTTGTATTATTTTGACAACATTTGTCGAATAAAGTGAACTCCATAACTTTACATGGTATATTTTAGGAGCTAAGATCATACATCAGGAGGAATTCTTTATGATGAGACGAAAAGAACTCATATTAGCTTTTTTATCAGCGGAACCCTTTATTAGTTTTCATTGAACTCTATTAACCGACTCTTGTGAAGTTTTATTTAAATGCTCCTCAAATTGAGTGCCAAATGCTCGAACTTCCTCTTTTCTAAACTTTCGTAAGATCAATAAAGATACCCCAAAAAATCTAAGTCTCCCTCACTCCAATCCATCTTTCCTACTTCTTTAATCATTATTCCATCAATTTTCTCAAAGCCTATTCCATTTGTAATAATTTTTTCATTATCAATTTTTAACCATTTAATTTTGTTCTTTACAGGCTTATATCCATTTCTTAAATACAAGTTCATATTATCAGCAAATAAAAGTATAAAATCAATATTTCGTGTAACAGATAACTTTTCAATTTCTAAAAGCAGTGCTGAAGCTATTCCCTGTGATCGAACATTTTTTGAAACACACAAATCAATTAAACCCAGTACTCTTATGGTTTCTCCGTTTAGATTCATTATCCTATAATCTAATCCAACATGCCCTATAAGTTGATAATCATGGTTAAAAGCTAGAAGTCTAAAATGTGGAAGTTGCTTGAAATAAATTCTATCCGTAGGGTAGATTTCTGAAAAACTGTCGATTAATAATGCTTGTATACTGGCTGCTAACTCTTGACTTATGTCATGTTCAAAAACTTGATCTATTTTCAAAATACCACTCCCATCCTTTTACCTACTTTAGCACTCTTCTACATTTAAGTGTGACAACTGTACGTGAATTGCGAAAGAATACTTCCTACTTACTGAAGCGGGTGATTTTTTTCTTGTTAATTCTAAAGGGGCTGTTGTATTAATTAACACAAATATAATTAGTGATGAATTTTTTGAACAGCCTACTATTCAGATTTATCAAGTATCCAAAAAAGAAAAGCACATAGCAATAACGTTTGAATATGGACCATCAAATACACTGGGACTCACACCAGCTTTCAGTCAGTGGAGTCCTCTTTTAGATCTAAAAGTAAAACTCACTAGTCCCTAATATTTTCTAAAGTAGCGCTTCCCATCTCCTGTAGGCATAATAACCTTCTGGTCCCTACCCCGTCATTCTACCCGAAATGTAGACCCTTCCGTCCACACAATATAGTCAAATCAGGCATCGAAAAGACGATATAACGATCGCAAAATGATTTCTGAAAGCTGTCCGTTATCAAAGGTATGACTGGGAAACTGATAAGTTATCGGAATGGCATACTGTTCCTGCTGGCGGCATTGTCATAATCGAAGGAGTATATTCCATCCGAAAGGAACTAGAAGACAAAT
>NZ_WUDQ01000472.1:0-2920 GCF_009827695.1 Paenibacillus sp. OT2-17
CCGAAGCAATGTCAATCAGTATGTAGCGCCCATTATGAAAGACCTGGACGTGCTTACCACTGAAATCAAATCTGATTCCATTGGTACCAACCAAGAGGCCCTTCAGAAAAAGTTGGATGTCATCGTCAAGGCTCATCCCGAGCTAGATGCCGCGCTTCTCGGCAATGCGAAAGGGCAATACATACGTTCGCCGAAAAAACAGGAGGACGATTATGACCCCCGGGAGAGAAAATGGTACAAAAATGCAATGCTGGAAAAGGGCAAGGTATTCGTCGGTGTTCCAGTTGCCAGCGTCACGACAGGGAATTTAGTCGTTAATATATCGGGAACGCTGGAGGACGGTGAAGGAGCTGTTTCATTGGCTTTGAATCTGGACAAGATGGGTGAAAGTCTGCAGTCTGTTAAGATTGGTGAACGCGGAGGACTCATTATTGTTGATTCTGAACATAAAGTTGTATCTGGGACTGGAACAGCCTTTAACAAGGCAGGCAAAAAACCTGCTGACGCCATAGAGGGACTTCCCGAAGTGGCGACAACCGTCGAAAATGATACTCCTTCCATGTCGCAAATTCAATTTATGAATCGAGATATGCTGGCCTTTACACTTAAGGACCCTCTCACCGGTTGGAACATTATCGCACTGTCGGATCTGGAGGATTACAGTGATGCAGCCCAACCGATTCTGAAGCAAAGCCTGATTGTGATTGTCATTTCCATACTTGCCGCTGCAATCATCATTGTGCTTATGGTCCGCTCGTTCTTAATTCCGCTGCGCAAGCTGCAAGCAGGAACACGCATCGTCCGTGACGGAAATCTGACCGAACGTGTTAATCTATCCAGCAAGGATGAGTTCGGCGAACTGGCACAGAATTTTGACCAGATGACGCATTCCTTGCATACGATGGTTTCCGAGGTCAATCAAACGTCCTCCCGACTTGCTTCCTCTTCTCTGATGATCAAGGAAAGCACAGAGCAAACGACGGAGTCCGTACAACACGTAGCGGAAACGGTTATGGAATCCGCAGAAAATGCAGCCACCAGCGCCGAGGCATCCGAGCAAACCGCTAATGCCGTTGAAGAAATGGCGAAGGGTGTCAGCACCATTGCCGAATCGGCAAGCTCCATCGTGGATTCAGCAGGACAAACCGAGCATGATGTGGCTCAAGGCAGTCAAATGATCAGCCATGTGCGGACACAAATGGACCGTATTCTGGAAGCTGTAAGCCAAACAGCTAGCCTGATGGATGAGCTATCCCAGCTCTCAGACGATGCGAAGCAGATGAATACAGCTATTGCCGCCATTGCCAAGCAAACCAATTTGTTGTCTCTGAACGCGTCTATTGAAGCTTCCAGAGCAGGCGAAGCCGGGCGTGGATTTGCCGTAGTCGCTATAGAGGTACGCAAGCTGTCTGAGCAATCCAAGGAAAGCGCGGATTCCATCAGTCAGATCATTACTCAGATGCTCGATTTGATTCAACGCTCCACCGCTACCATGAACGGTAATGTTCGTAACCAGGTAGGTGAAGGATTACGTATTAGCCAAGATGCAGAAGGTGCATTTACGAATATTGAACGCTCTACATCTCATATCGTGGAACAAATTCAAAGCGTGTCCGCTGCGGCTGAACAAATCTCAGCCAGTACAGAGGAAGTTTCCGCTACTGTCACCCATTTGGCAAGTCTGTCTCGCAATTCAGCGGACAGTTCACAGACAACATCTGCTGCCGCTCAGGAGCAAATGGCGGCCATGGAGGAAATCGCATCTTCGTCTCAGGAGTTGTCCAACATGGCGCAGGATTTGCAACAGCTTGTTAAGCGATTTAAGATTTAACTTACACATTGCATCGTTGCAATTTCATGCAAGTAAGAATGAACAGCAATACATCTTATGACTAACAAAAGCCTTCGTCCGTATACAAATTACGGGCGAAGGCTTTTTACATTAGAGTTCTTAGGATGCTCTCTCTCTTGTCTACTTATAGGGTCATCTGACCGGTTAATTGACGGCGTCTATCTCCTTCGGGGTCTTGCTCTACCTTAATATCCTGATGGAAAATAGCTGTAGTCCGCTCTTCCCTGTCGTACATCGGCCAAGCCCCCTCAGACAGCACAGGCTTCCCATCACGTGCAAAAGCAACCCATGCCTGCTGCATAGCTTGAGCCAGCTTTTGCATCGACGGTTGAATCTCTAATCCAAGCTTACCTAGCAACTCCAGATTATCGAAAACAAACGCAATTTCGGCACCGTGAACCGCTTGTCCAAAGGTAGGATGCCCCGGCAATGTCCAATCAAAACGATACATCCATACAGGCGTATGCGCCGACTGCGCAACAGCAAGAGCCAATGCAGGACGCCAAAAAAATAGATCAGTCAACATTTGTGCCTGTCCCTCAATCGTAACCGGAAATGGTTCTATCAGGTCGCCGATGTCTGACATGCCCGTCATCATCTCCAATGCCTGACTCGCTGTTGACTTGTTCATTAGATGGGATTCTTTTCGGATGAAATAGGCCCCCTCATGCAAGTTCGTTCCAATCAAAACGGATACCTGCTTTGCTGAACCTTGCGCGATTGCAGACAGCGGTACATCTGGCAAGGTCACACCGTCCACAACGGGTTGATAGATCATCGCCATTCCTGGTCCGATGACTTCATGCGTCTTCGCCATAGCTAGCATCAGCGCATCTGTCGGCAGTGTAAACAACCGTTCTGGATGCTGAGTGTCCACACCCAGCTGCTGCAGATACACAGCCGTCACTTGTTCAGCCTGTGAAGTTGACAATACCTGCGACGCACCACTCTGCAAAATCGCACGCTGGAACAGTCCCTCAGCTGCTGGCATCGCCAATAAAGCGGCAATACTCATCGCCCCTGCCGATTCACCGAACACCGTTACTTCGTCCGAGTTACCGCCAAAGG
>NZ_WUDQ01000473.1:0-2919 GCF_009827695.1 Paenibacillus sp. OT2-17
AGGGCCAGCAGGTTTGTTTGTGCGGCGATATCGTGGATGGCCCCGGCCAGCCGCTCAATATCCTGAGTTTTCAGCGCGAGCGAATCTACGGCTTCTCCTGCCGCAGTCGTCGTTTGTCTGGACTCGGCGGCCAGTTTCGCTTGACGTTCTGCTGTTTCATACCCTGCAAGCACGGCAGAATCTGTTTCGAAAACGGCAGTTTGGGTCCGTTTAACACTTTCGCCAATCTGGTCGATGGAGCCTGTCATGTGAGTCAGCTTCTCAGAGCCGGAATATACAGCTTCAGCCTGATCGCTCGCTCCTTGGGCAAGCTCCTGAACTGCACTGGAGATTTGTGACGCGATGGTTCCAGTATCCTTAGCGTGCTGATGCATATCATGGGAAGCTGAGCTGACATCGCCCGCCGTATCTGATACCTTGCGCAACAGGTGAGAGAGATTATCAGACATGATATTAAAATCTGTCCCCAGGCTGGCAATTTCATCTTTACCTTTAACATCCACACGAGCGGTCATATCGCCTTCAGCTATACGTTTGACATTCGCTTGGAGTCTGCGAATCGGCTTAATAAAGTTGTTTGCCGCCCAGATCGCCAGCAGCATAGCGACAACCAAGATGATAGCAACCGTTATAATCAACATATTACGAGTGGAGTAATACTCCTGAAAAGCAATATCTTTGGAAATGGACAACCCTACAATCCAGCCTGTGCTAGGCATCTTTTTAAAATAAAGCTGACGGTCACTACCATTATAGCTATAGTCTGTTTCTCCCGAAGCTGCGCTCAGCAGGGCCGCGGTTGATGAACCCAACTCGGGATTGTCCTTGAGGTTTTTGCCAGCCAGATTGTTGTCTGGGTGCGCGATCACGGCTCCATTTTGGTCAATCAAAAATGCGTAGCCCAATCCGTTCAGGTCTATGCTTTTAATTATTTTTGTCATATCGTTGAGCATTATATCCTCGCTGACCACACCAGTGACGGAGCCATTCGAATTTTTGAGAGGCTTCGCAATAGAAATGGTGAAATTCGTACTATTTGCATCAATGTACGGGGACGAGTAATACATTTCTCCCTTGGTTTTGGCATCCTTGTACCACGGTCGAGCGCGAGGATCATAACCTGCTTCAAACCAGCCAGATCCATCCCAGTAGGCTCCATCTTCAAAGCCTGCGTAAATATTGGAAATATTTTGATCTTTATAGTTTTGAAAAGCTGCCTTCAGAGATACGGCTTTGGCATCTGATGAAATATCGCTGGATTCCAGACCTGCAGCCAATGTTTCAATAATTTTGGCATTACCACCTATCCATCCGTCGAGCTGATGGACGGTTTCGGAGGTTTTGCTGTTCATAAGCTCTTCGATATCATGATTGGCCTGATTTTTAACGCTTGTCATGCTAATGATCGACAATGGCCCAGCTGCAACGATAACAATGCAAGTGAAAAGGAGAATAAGCTTGATTTTTAAGTTCATGTAACGACCCCCGATGTTTCAGAAATGTGAAAACTTAGAGTAGTGCTTTGTACTTATATCGTCAGATGGAATGACTTTGTTAATTGTTTTCATCCGTTTTCATCATTTTTTTACAATGGTAATCTATGGGGCATTCCAGACTCGCGGGAAGGATTAAAGTAGAGGTACAGGCATATACTTAAAGGAGGCTAGTCCAGTAAGGGGGCACGAAATGGAGCAATTAACGAAAAGTAGACTGTTCCGGTACGGAATATGGACGCTGCTGGGACTTGTCATTCTATATTTTATCTGGCTGCTGCGACCTTTGTTTTTGCATTTGTATGAATTTCTGAAAACAATCATTGCTCCGTTTGCGGTAGCGATGATCATCTCCTATGTACTTAATCCGGTTGTCAGTATGCTGGGCGGTCGCAAGGTGCCTCGAAGCGTAGCTGTGCTGCTCATCTATGCTGTGTTTTTAGCCAGTCTCGTTGTGATTCTGATGAACCTGATTCCGATGTTCATTGAACAACTGGATGAGCTGAATGAGCATCTGCCTGAGCTGACCATGCATGCACAAGGATTAATGACGAATATGGATAGCGGCATTTTGCCCCAAGGGGTGCGAACGGGTATGAATCAATGGTTTTTCCAACTAGAGAATCGGATGGCAACAGGGATTTCTAACTTTATGGATAACATCGGCGGGATGATCAATATGCTGTTCAATGTGTTCATTGTACCGTTTCTCATTTTTTATATTTTGAAGGATTTTGATGTGTTCGAGCGGACGATTGTGTCTTACCTCCCGCGTTCTCGTCGCAAGGCGATTGTAACGGTACTTAAGGAAATTGATCAGGCGCTTGGCAACTATGTCAGGGGACAATTACTGGTATGCGTCATTATTGGAGTGATGGCTTATCTCGGATATATGCTCATTGGCATGCCTTATGCGCTGTTGCTGGCAGGAGTGGTTGCGATTTTTAACATCGTTCCGTATTTGGGCCCCTTTTTGGGAGCCGCTCCGGCAGTAGTCATGGCTTCTACGGTCTCCTTAAAAATGGTGCTTTTGGTCGTGGTCGTTAACACCTGTATTCAAGTGTTGGAGAGCAATGTCATTTCTCCCCAGGTGGTGGGACGAACGTTGCATCTGCATCCGATAGCCATTATTTTCGCTCTGCTAGTGGGTGGGGAAATTGCGGGAATTACCGGCTTGATTTTAGCGGTTCCCGTGATGGCAGTCTTAAAGGTAGGACTTCAGCATTTTTTTGCTTATTACGTGAAGCGGAAAACAATCTGATTTTGTCCATACACCGTATGTATCTTGTCTGAAATCGCGTTGACACGGCTAAATGACACGGATATACTGAGTTGAGTATGTTTAAATGTGTTTATCCAGTAGGGAAAGCTCATTTCGAAGTGCGGGCTGAACCCGCCGGGATGCTCCCGTTACCAGTGAAAACAA
>NZ_WUDQ01000474.1:0-2905 GCF_009827695.1 Paenibacillus sp. OT2-17
GGGGTGTTTGCTTGCTGTCGGGAATGTGATGATGAACATGAAGAATTAGGCAGCCCCATTGAACATGGGATAAGATATCGTGATTTGAATATTAAGCCTATACAGGGTGTCGGTCACACGGCACCAAAGGGAGAATATATAGATGAAAATCGTAGTGAATAATGAGCAGGAAGCGGACTGCGTCGCTTCTTCCAAGACGGACACGAATATTCGATCATGGACTTGATCAAATCAGAAAAGGAAAAACAAGAAGACACAGAAGACTTGCAAGGAGAAGATTTTCGCATTTTGGCAGAAGGATTTTTTTGGTCAGAACTGCATATAGAGATTGATCGAAAAGAAGAAGAACTGAAATTTCGAAGACGACGATTGGGTGACAGGAGAATGCATACACTGTGGTACTCATACGACGGGAAACAATCGCGATGAAGATTAACCTATAGTGAGTGAAAAGCGATGGATTCTCCTGAATCGCGGGCTACTTGGCGATACGAGGATTGTTACAATCGTCTATGTCCGTGCTGCTCAGAACGTCTTATAGGAGACGATGAAGACGACGAATGCTGGGGGAGGAACAACAATGACAGATAAACCAGACTGGGAAAAGCGAATGGTTTACTGGATACTGGAAGCCGAAAAAGAAAAAAGTTGGGCAGATAATATAGAAAAACGGTTGTATTTTTCGAACACCGAAAATGAAATTATTGAAAGGAAACATAAAGGTACTCGTCGATACTCAAAAGGAATCTGAATCCCTAATACAACAAAGGATGCAGAGATAGCCAGACTAAACGGGTCACTCATGAAAGCCTTCCAGCTGTGGACTGATTATTTTAATGCACCGAACGCAGAGGGCAAAGTGTGTATTAATATCGAGTTATCTAAAGTGTTTGCGAATGCGGCGGTCAAGGAGGATGCCACATGATACGCGCATATACCACTATATTAGCTGCTGTACTTTTGTTTATAGGTGTAGTACAAGTAGATAGGTATATGTTGATTGAGACTGTGCCGGCAAGCGAGGTGAGGATTAAATATGGCAAATAATAACGATGAAAAAAATAAGCACCTATGAAAAAAAGTGCTTACTTTAAAGTTAGTTTTATTATTAAGGGAATATTTTGTAAATGTAGCCTTGATATAATGGGCATACTTTGTTGTTGCCTTTTTGTTGCCATTTATATAAATTAATATTTCCTCCAAATCCTCCTGTCATGTAAAATTTTTGAGTTGGAACTGTCGATTTCATATCCTCTTTAACTGTTGCACCTCTGATGCCACTTACCCATTTTTTGTTCCCTTGAGGCGGATCATATGGTGACTGAGAAGAAATATTTGCTGAAGTTGGGGCTTGTTCTGCAAAACCTAAAGACGGTACAGACAATGCCCCAAGAAGCACTGTGCCAGCAGCCAAAGCAATAATAGATTTTCTCAAAAGTAAAGCCTCCTTAGTTTGTTTTCTTCGTATGCAAACTATGGTGTAAGGTAATTATAGTGTTTTGATTTACATATATATACCAAAAATAACGATTTCACCAAATTATCACATTATATAAAGGAATGATAAACGATGAATGACGATCAAATGTGTATAGTTAATAGTCTTGAAGATGAGTCTTCTGATACACAAAAGATAATCCAGGTAAACTTTTTTTCGGACATTGAGCAGGAAGATATTCGAAAAACAAAGTGGCTTCTTAGTAAGTATGTTGATATGATCGAGGTGATCAAAAACTATGAGTTTGCTCTCCAGTAGATTGAAAACGGAATGTATGCGTATGAGTTACTTTCCGCCGAGGGGGCAATTGCAAAACGAGAGTCAGGTCAGGAGTTAACGGCAGGTGTAACAGCAAACGCTGTAATCCTAAAGGACAAACGGCATATGAATTACAAATTCTATCAATTCATCACAAACAATGTCCGCTTCGCCGTAAACAACATGAGGGATCCACACGAGGGACTTGCTGCTAAGCTGCTGTTCATAGACGGTAAAAAATACCTCAAGGCCCAGCAGTATATGGAGAAGGGATACAGAAAAGATGTGCCTAGTATCTCAGCCACGACATTTGCAGTTAAACGACGACGAGCGATTGTAAATATAGCAAACAGTCTTAAAATTAATCGGACTTTGGATTTTGTGGTTATTGACTATGGTCGGGGCCGCAACAAGGAAGGTGAAATCGGACTTAGGATGCCAGAAGTAAATTAGACCGTAAGGGCTTAAGCCTTTGCGGTCTTTATTGAGGTGTCAGAAGAAAATAAAGTTCTAGACAGAAAAATAAAGTAATAGTCTGACGATGCTTCATTAAGCTAACGGGCAGGAAAGTTTAACCAAATAGCGAATGGATAGTCTTTGAATACTTCGAAAATACCGGATTCCAGAGGCGTTAATACTGAGGAGTTCTTCATATGTCATTCCCCTTTGAATGTATTAGTAATTTTATGTTTTTCGAAACGGAGTTGGAACAGTCAGACATTATATTAATTCCAGAAGCAAGTCATCCACAATTAATGGAAAGAGTCGCAACATTGTACCATAGCGGTATCGCTCAATTTATTCTACCTTCTGGTGGTACGACCCTTCATGTAGAAACAACCGAATGGGAGTTTCTAAAAAATGTCGGGGTAGCGTTAGGAGTACTCTTCAGAATCATTACTTAAAGAAGATAAAGCAACTAATACCTTTGAAAATGTACGTTTCTCCTTGGAAGTGTTACAGCAACAAGGAATTCATCCAAAAAAGGTTGTTTTAGTTCATTCAAATGATTAAACTAACGAATAACAGTAGGTTCAAGTAATCGATGAAACGAAGAGGGGGGAACCGAAATGAAGACGATCAAGTGCATGATGGACCACCTGTACTGGGCGGACGAACGCATCTTGGACGTGCTTGAGAAGAGTGAGG
>NZ_WUDQ01000475.1:0-2889 GCF_009827695.1 Paenibacillus sp. OT2-17
GCAAAACAATCGTGACAATCATGACCGAAGTATCGAATCGTTGATAACCATAGGTCATTGCCAGGTTCCCAAGGCCTCCTCCGCCCACCGTACCAGCCATGGCAGAGAAATCAATCAAGGCCACGGTAATAAACGTCAACCCTAGAATCAAAGGTCCCAGCGCTTCCCGAATCAACACACCCGTGATGATCTGAAATGGAGTCGCTCCCAGTGCCTTGGCAGCTTCTATCATGCCCGGATCAATGGAGACCAGATTATTTTCCACAATTCTCGCTACAGCAAAGGCCGCTACAATAGTCATTGGGAAAATAGCCGCCGAGGTTCCAATCGTGGTTCCCATGATTAAACGCGTAAACGGGCTAATCGCCACTAAAAAAATGATAAACGGAATCGGGCGAATGATATTAATCAGCAAATTCAGAAACATAAACACAAATTTGTTTTCAAACAAGCTCCCTTTACGTGTCACATACAGTACTAAACCAATCATAAGCCCCAGAATACTGGCAAAAATCAGCGTGACAACAACCATCAAAAGCGTTTCCCCTGTAGCCTCCACTACCTTGAGCCAAAATGTATCCCAATTAACTCTCATGATCGACGACCTCCCTGACCTCCACCGTCGTTCGTAGTTCCTCCACGACCTTGTTAACTTCATTGTCTGCACCGATTAACTCGACAATTAAGCTTCCGAACAGCGCTCCCTGTAGCTCATTAATACTTCCATATACAATGTTGTAATCCAGATTATGCTTCCGTGTCGCTCTAGAAAGCACCGGTTCACTGGTCGCCCCACCCCGAAAAACAAGTCTGTACAATCGGCCAGCGTGATGCTCCCGAATCTTGCTCAGCAGTTTGGGTGAAAGCTGATCATTCAGTACAGAGCGAATAAAATTTTTCGTCGTCTTCGTCTGTGGATTGGCAAATACATCGAACACACTGCCCTGCTCAATCACCCTACCATTCTCCATCACCGCCACACGATCACAAATACTGCGAATCACATTCATTTCATGGGTAATGAGCAAGATCGTAATCTGGTACTCTTCATTTACTTTTTTCAGCAGCCTCAATATATCTTCTGTCGTTTCCGGATCGAGGGCCGAGGTCGCTTCATCACAGATGAGAATATCGGGCGAATTCGCTAGTGCTCTGGCAATGCCGACCCGTTGCTTTTGCCCGCCAGATAACTGCTCCGGATAGGAATCCGCTTTATCCTCCAATCCAACAAATTGCAGCAGTTCCTTAACACGAGCATCTATCTGTGCCTTGGGCAGTTTAGCCAGTTTTAGAGGATAAGCCAGATTCCCATATACAGTACGAGAGTTAAACAAATTAAAGGTTTGGAATACCATCCCGATCCGTCTTCTTAAATTCCTTAGTTCCTTAGGACGTATCTGAGTAACATCCTGATCATTAACGACAATTCGTCCCTCTGAGGGGCGTTCAAGTAAATTGACAAGCCGCAGCAGCGTACTTTTACCTGCACCGCTAAAGCCAATCACGCCGAAAATTTCTCCTTTTTTAACCGATAACGAAACCTTTTCGAGTGCATTTACCTTACGATTGGGTAAGGTAAATATTTTGCTAACTTGTTCAAACTTTATCAAACTGCTTCCTCCTTACGTCTACAATGTATGTATTCCTCCATCCTATTTTAGTAATCCGGTGGATTTAATCGGATTTATACCCTAAAAAAATTCCCTAATCTTCGTTTGAACGAAGGTGGGATTATTTAACTGTATATTGCATTGTTAACACCTTAAGACAAGAAGGAGAATCTGTCAATAAAAAATGAATATAGCCTTCTGACTCCTGTCATTACAATTGCTTACACTTTTAGGGCTACAAAGCCAAATAAGGCTAACCGTATATTTGCAAAGTTTGCAAAATCGGCAGCCCTTTGTGCATTGTAATCTTGATCATTCCACTGATTAATGTGCAGAAGTATTTTTCAAATCTGCTTCATAACGAAGGCCGAATTGTTGTCTTGCCTCCTCCATCACTTCAGCGACTGTAAGTGAACACTCCAAGGAGTTAATGGAACTGTTGCGTTCACCACTCTTGATCAAATCAATAAATTCCTGAATTTCATAATACATGGGCTCACGCGTCTGAGCTTTGGTCAGATCTTCAATCGTGCCGTCCCGATAATGAATTTTCACCTCATAGGGCTGACTGATTTTGTCGATCACCATCGTTCCATTCTCACCCTGAATTTCAGCAGGCAGATAGGAATCTGTAATTTTGGAATACATGACCGTAGCATCCATATCAGGATACTTCATCACGATACTGCCCTCGCCATCGACACCAGAGGATAAAAGTACACCAACCGCCCGAACCTCCTCAGGTTTGCCGAACAAAGTCACCATAGGATACAAACAATACACTCCAAGGTCCATCAAGGAACCATTGGAAAAGGCTGGATTAAACGCATTCAATACCTTACCTTGCTTAAAAGCATCAAAGCGTGAGGAGTATTGACAGTAGCTTGCAAAATAACGCCGAACCCGGCCTATTTTATACATATGATCCTTTATTATTTTAAAGTTAGGCATAAGTGTGGATTTAACGGCCTCCATCAGCAGAACATCGTTGTTGCGCGCGGCTTCGATCATGCTCTTCACCTCTGCTGTATTAGACGCAAAAGGTTTCTCACACAACACGTGCTTTCCGTGATTCATACATAAGATCGCCTGCTCCGCATGTAAGGAATTGGGGCTGGCAATATATACGGCATCGACCTGATCACTTGCGGCCATTTGCGCCAGGTCTGTAAAAACCTCCGGCTGGCTGTTATATTTGTCAGCAAAAGCTTTGCTATTATCCTCTGTGAGGGAGTACACCGCCGTCAGGGAAAATTCGTCCGTCTCCATCGCAGCTTGA
>NZ_WUDQ01000476.1:0-2866 GCF_009827695.1 Paenibacillus sp. OT2-17
GCAAAGTCACAGGCAGCGGACATCGGGGACCAGGCTATATTACAGACCCGCAGGATCAGCCTTTTTTCCGGGAACAGCTGGAGTTGGGCATCGGTGAGTACGTATACGGACTTGGAGAGCGTTTCACTCCATTCGTAAAAAATGGCCAGGTGGTTGATATCTGGAATGAAGATGGCGGGACTAGCAGTGAGCAGGCATATAAAAACATTCCATTCTATCTATCTAATAAAGGGTATGGTGTGTTCGTCAACCATCCAGAAAAGGTATCCTATGAGATTGCATCGGAAAATGTATCAAAGGTTCAGTTTAGCGTCTCCGGCGAATCGTTAGAGTATTTTATTATTGGTGGAGCTAACCCTAAAGAAGTACTGGACAATTACACCAAGCTGACGGGTAAGCCTGCATTACCACCAGCCTGGACCTTTGGTTTGTGGCTGACCACTTCGTTCACAACAGATTATGATGAAGCGACAGTGAACCATTTTGTGGACGGGATGGCTGAGCGAGATCTGCCACTCTCGGTATTCCATTTTGACTGCTTCTGGATGAAGGAATACCAATGGTGCGATTTCCAGTGGGATCAAGATATGTTCCCGGACCCGGAAGGCATGCTGCAGAGATTGAAGGCAAAGGGCCTCAAAATTTGTGCATGGATCAATCCGTATATTGCGGAAAAATCCATTTTGTTCGATGAAGGCATGGAGAATGGTTATCTGGTCAAAACCGCCGATGGCGGCGTGTGGCAATGGGACATGTGGCAGGCGGGGATGGGGCTGGTTGACTTCACGAATCCGGCTGCAGTCGGCTGGTACCAGGATAAGCTGAAGGTGTTGGTAGATCAGGGGGTGGATTGCTTTAAAACTGATTTTGGCGAGCGCATCCCTACCCATGTGGTATATCATGACGGCTCTGATCCAATGAAGATGCATAATTATTATACGCATTTGTACAACAAGGCTGTATTTGATGTGCTGGAGGAAAAGCTGGGTAAAAATGAAGCCGCGTTATTTGCGCGTTCCGCTACAGCCGGGGGGCAACAGTTCCCGGTTCACTGGGGCGGAGACTGCTCGTCGACGTATGAGTCGATGGCGGAATCCTTGCGAGGCGGTTTGTCGCTTGGTTTGAGCGGCTTCGGCTTCTGGAGCCATGATATTAGCGGCTTTGAGTTAACGGCTGCGCCGGACGTGTACAAACGGTGGGTACAATTCGGGCTTCTGTCCTCTCATAGCCGTCTGCACGGAAACGAATCCTATCGCGTGCCTTGGCTGTTTGATGAAGAATCAGTCGACGTGGTGCGTAGCTTTACAAAACTCAAATGCTCGCTAATGCCATACCTGTATCCTTCTGCTGTGGAATCCTCAGAAAAGGGACTGCCGATGATGCGGGCTATGGTATTGGAATTCCCGCAGGACCCAACCTGTGCAACGCTGGATCTGCAATACATGCTGGGGGATTCCATTTTGGTAGCCCCGATCTTTAATAAAGAAGGCAATGTGCAGTATTATGTACCAGAGGGTAAGTGGACAAATTTACTTACGAATGAGAGCGTGTTAGGTGGTCGTTGGGTTAACGAGCATCATGATTTTACAACTTTGCCTGTGCTCGTGAAGCCGAACACACTTTTGGCAATCGGTCATGAGAACAGTCGTCCGGATTATGATTATGCTGATCAAGTGGCGCTTCATTTGTTCGAACTTGGTGAGGGGCAACAGGCTCGAACGATTATCGTGAATACGTCAGGTGAAGAAGAGCTAACGGTTACTGCTAGCCGCAAGAATTCTGTCATTACGGTGAAGGCAGAAGGTGCTGTTAAACCATGGTCGATAGTCCTGCGCGGTATCCACGAGGCTGTTCAAGTGGAGGAAGGCAGCAGCCAGTCGGGAGAACAGGGTGTAATTATTACACCAGCTTCCAGCGGACAGCAAGAGCTTACGATTCACTTGGGCTAGGTAAGGCGCTAGAAAGTGGATGAAGTATGTCATAATGTAGCGATTATATGCAAAAAAGGCTTGCCTGATCCAATAGGCAAGCCTTTTTTGATGCAGATTTTTGATAGAGACCAGTTGCAACTTTTAGCTTTGGTATTTATTCCTATTTATTCTGCTGGAGTAGCAGCGGTACAATATACTGCTGGAAAATATCTACAGGAGTCCTTTTCTTTTTAAATCTATCAGCGGTAACGACAACAACCATGTCATACGACGGGACGACAACAATATATTGCCCACCAAAGCCGAGAGCGTAAAAATAGTCCGTTTCAGTTCCTATCTCTGTTTCATCTGAAAAGGAAGAAGTCCACCAGTGCCAGCCGTAAAATGCCTTTTGTGGTTTGGCAGCAGGAAGAAACGGACGGGTTGAATATCGGACTGTCTCTGTTTGGATGATCTGCCGTCCTCCCCAGCCTCCTTGGTTCAGATAAAGCCGCCCGAATTTGAGCATGTCCATCGGCCTGAGATGCAGTCCGAATCCACCCGTATGAGTACCCTGAGGATCGGTTTCCCAATGATAGCTTTCGATACCGAGCGGTTGGAATAATTGCTGCTCGGCAAATTCTGCAACTGTTTGTCCAGAAACATTACGTAGTATGGTGGCCAAAAGTTGAGAACAGCCAGAACTGTATTCCATTCGCGTACCTGGCACATCCGATAATGGCTGTGAAAGCACAAATTGCACCCAGTCTGACGTTTTGCTCATGGTAGGAAAAGAATTTTGTCCGCCAAATTCCGTCCAGTTAAAGCCTGCGGACATCGTCAGCAGATGTTCAATCGTAATATCACGCTTACGAGAATCACTATCTGTGGCCAACTGGGGAAAGAATTCGAGGATCGGCGTCTCCGGTTTCGGTCCCCGTTGCTGGTCCATAGCG
>NZ_WUDQ01000477.1:0-2865 GCF_009827695.1 Paenibacillus sp. OT2-17
GCTACGATCAAGGCCCTGATATTTGCCTGCTTCGGCATTCATCGTTCCCGTTTCATCCATCACCGTAATTTGTGGCAGCTGGTGACGTTGTCCCATTTCAAAGTCATTCGGGTCGTGAGCCGGTGTAATTTTAACCGCGCCGCTACCGAAATCTTTATCAACGTAGTCATCCGCAATGACCGGAATTTCCCGTCCGATGATTGGGAGCACAAGCGTTTTGCCAATCATTTGCTTGTAGCGTTCATCTTCCGGGTGTACAGCTACTGCTGTATCGCCCAGCATCGTTTCAGGACGTGTAGTAGCTACCGTAATAAATCCGCTACCGTCTTTCAGTGGATATTGCAGGTGATACAGATTTCCGTTCACCTCTTTGTATTCCACCTCAATGTCCGATAATGCAGTACGTGCAGCGGGGTCCCAGTTAATGATGCGTTTACCGCGATAAATCAGACCCTTCTTGTACAGTGTAACGAATACCTCGCGTACCGCTTGGGACAGTCCCTCATCCAGCGTAAAACGCTCACGAGAATAATCGAGAGAGAAACCCATCTTTTCCCATTGATTGTGGATGTTATCCAGATAAAGTTCCTTCCACTCCCACACTTTCTCCAAAAACTTCTCGCGGCCCAAATCATAACGTGTCAGGCCTTCTTCACGCAGCTTTTGTTCTACCTTTGTTTGGGTAGCAATACCCGCATGGTCTGCCCCTGGCAACCACAAGGCATCATAACCCTGCATCCGCTTGGCGCGAATAATAATATCCTGCAAAGTAAAGTCAAGAGCATGTCCAATATGCAACATACCTGTAACATTCGGTGGTGGAATAACGATTGTAAAAGGCTCTGCCTCTGGATGTTGCCCGGCGCGGAAATAGCCCTTTTCCATCCACGTTTTGTACCATTTTTGTTCTGCTGATTTTGGATCGTACGTTGTTGGCATTTCCAAGGTTGTCTTGTTGTCTTGTTCTGACATATCAGGATACCTCCATGATTTTTCAATTGGCAAATAAAAAAAGCCCTTCATCCTCAAAGGACGAAAGGCTGTTCTCTCGCGGTACCACCTTTGTTTCACCCCTAGTGTATGTATCCACTGATCCATTACACATGGTGTGACACTTTATGCAGATAACGGTTGCGGACCGGCCTTATTCTACCGTGAACCTCTTATCTTCCGTAGGAATTAAATGAGGAACCGTTCAAACAGGCGACTCCCGGGTGACTTCGGCCAGTAGCTTCCTGCGGAACCTCACAGCGCTGCAATTCCACTCTCTGAAGGGCTTGCTGCCTACTCTTCCCGATCTCAGTCTTTCAATAACTATACCACATCATACATTTCCCATTGACTATAGTCAACACCCGCTGTGCATTTTTCAGCAACCGGATCAAGGGATGTACAATACCTGTCCTTCTTCCACATGATGCTCCGCCAATCTGTTATACAGTTGAAGCTCACGTGTGCTGAGCTGATAACGGTCAGCTATGGTTTCCAGTGTATCCTCGCGCTGTACAATGCATAAGCGCACCTTGCGAAAAGGTGTTTCATCTTGTGTATGAAAAAAAAGGTTCTTCCACTTGGCATTCTCCCGCTCTTCTTCGGCTTTCTGGTCCTGATCCTGCGGCTCCTGCTCCAATTGCTGCTGGTATTCGGCTTCCTTCACCGAACGGCTGGATTGGAGCAATGATGAGTAGACAACCGGGTCTGGCTCGTCTGCCCCTTCATCCTTTTTACTGTTAAGCGCCACACGCATCTCTGGCTTATCCTCAGTAAAGGTGTCATGGGCCTCGTGGTTCACCTGTTCTGACGCTTCAGGCCTGAAGTCGAAGTTATCTACTTGACTCTCCTCCAACTGTGGCTCCAGATAGACCTCGGACTCCGTGGCAGGATGCGGTTCATTCAACAAAGGGTCATATACTGCATTGGGAGATGCGGAAGATACTTTAGGTTCATTCCCCCCTGTCCATGCTTCCTCTTGCTGAAATCCCCACACTTCCGGAGACCCATGCTCATGCTTGACCTCTGGAGAGCTGTCTTCAACTGCTTTACCCGTCCAAGGCTCATAGAATCGGTTAGGATCTACTGCCGACTCATAAGCTTGCTGTTCCGACGATGCCTTCTGTTCTCCTTGGCCCTCAGACAGCTGTTCCCATGAAACGGACTCCTGTTGTGCTGGCACTCTGTAGGAGGTTTCAGGGTCTGTAACGTAATCGGAGGTCGAGTCATTGGTAGAATAGGCCTCTGCATGGCGATGCTCTCCATCGGCGGAATGGGATTGAACCGGTTGCTCAGGTGCATGCACTACGGTGAATTCCTCATCCAGCCAGACCGCCGTCTCCTCCGCGTGCGAGCTTTCCACGCCATGCAAAGAAAGAACACCTGTAATGTTTAGACTACGTAAAGAGAGCAGGTCCACATCAAAATTTTCAATCTCGACAGAGATATCTTCCAATCTCCCTACGCGGTTTAGCGGAATGGTAATTTCCACAGGGATCAAATGATGAAGCTCGCTCGTAATCTGTTCAGGTGTGCGGTACACGCCCTCCAGCAGCAAATGCCCTCGCAAAGCGGCATGGTCGCCGTGGGTTACAACCTGAATGCGTGGCAGAAGCTCAATTTCCTCCAACTCAGCAATCCCGGCAGCTTCCTCCGTCAAATGAATGCGTTCATAAATATCAAAACGCAAGCCTTGCGGCTGATCATTCTGTTGTTTGTTCAAGGATGGCATCCTCCTTTGGGCAGTCTCCGCACATCCTCTGACTTCTGGTCAGGCGCACGGAAACTCCATATTGCAAACCGTTTCTAGGTTCAAGTATATGCGCCAAAATAGAAGGCATGCCATCTTTTATAGCTGTTTGTGCGGCTTTTGAA
>NZ_WUDQ01000478.1:0-2864 GCF_009827695.1 Paenibacillus sp. OT2-17
AGTCGGACAAGAAATCAGTGTAGCTGCGTTTGTGATCAATCCAAACGTCTTGAGCAACTCACGTGCTACCTTCACTTCTTCCACCGGATCGGCGCTGAGCGAAATACGCATTGTGGAGCCGATGCCTGATGCCAGCAAAGCGCCCATACCTGCCGCGCTTTTAACCGTACCCGTAAAGAGCGTCCCAGCTTCGGTAATACCCAGATGGAGCGGATATTTAATAATTTCAGCTGCCTTCGTGTAAGCGGCAATCGCCATAGGAACATCAGACGCCTTCAATGACACGATAATGTCATGGAAATCAAGCTCTTCCAGTATCCCGATATGATACAGTGCGCTTTCTACCATCGCTTCTGGCGTAGGGTAGCCATACTTATCAAGTAAATGCTGTTCCAACGACCCGGCGTTCACACCAATCCGAATTGGAATCCCTTTTTCCTTACATGCCTTAACGACAGCTTCCACTTTTTCACGTCGTCCAATGTTACCTGGATTAATGCGAACCTTATCAATTCCATTTTCAATTGCCAGTAGAGCCAGCTTGTGATTAAAGTGAATATCTGCAACCAGCGGAATATGAATCCTTTTTTTTATTTCCTTAATGGCTGCGGCAGCTTCCTCATTGTTGACGGTAACCCGCACCAGTTGACATCCGGCTTCTTCCAAACGAAGAATCTCGGCTACAGTTGCTTCCACATCTGCTGTTTTGGTTGTACACATGCTTTGGATGATGACTTCATTGCTGCCGCCAATCGTCAGATTCCCGACTTTTACGGGACGTGTGTCTTGTCTTAAGAACATGTACTTTTCTCTCCCATTAACGCCAAACCTCCACCCCTTAAAACCTCATACAGGTTTAGTGAAGTGGAGATCCGGCTTCTCATGTTTTAGAGATCGCGAAGTATCAATCCTTAGGCGCTCTCTTCTTGTTTTTTATCCTTATCTGTACCACCGAGTTCCGGTGCGATTTTATCTTTTACAACCTGCTCATTGATGACGCAAGTAGTGATATCATCACGGGAAGGAACCTCATACATCACATCCAGCATAATGCCTTCAATGATCGCACGAAGACCACGGGCACCCGTGTTACGCTTGATGGCTTCACGGGCAATGGCTTCCAGAGCATCTTGCTTAAACTCCAAAGTAACATTATCCAGTTCAAGCATCTTCTGATACTGCTTGACTAACGCATTTTTCGGCTCAGACAAAATACGAACCAATGTGTTCTCATCAAGCGGCTCCAGCGTAGAAATAACCGGCAAACGTCCTACAAACTCCGGAATCAGACCGAATTTCAAAAGATCCTCAGGCAATACCATTGAAGTATATTCGCCTGGTTTCAGATCTTTTTGTTCGCTAGTAGCGTTAAAGCCGATGACCTTTTTACCGATACGGCGTTTAATCATTTGCTCCAGACCATCAAAGGCACCACCGCAAATGAACAGGATATTCGTGGTGTCAATTTGAATGAACTCTTGATGTGGATGCTTGCGACCGCCTTGCGGAGGTACAGAAGCAACCGTGCCTTCCAAAATTTTAAGCAACGCCTGCTGTACACCTTCACCCGATACGTCACGCGTAATGGACGGGTTTTCGGATTTGCGGGCTACTTTATCAATTTCGTCAATGTAGATAATGCCGCGTTCGGCTTTTTCCACATCATAATCGGCAGCTTGAATCAGTTTCAGCAAAATATTTTCAACGTCTTCACCCACATAACCTGCTTCCGTAAGGGAAGTGGCATCTGCGATAGCAAAAGGAACGTTCAAAATTTTAGCCATGGTTTGCGCAAGCAACGTTTTACCCGAACCTGTAGGTCCAAGCATCAAAATGTTACTTTTTTGCAGTTCCACATCATCAATTTTGTTTTGAGTATTAATACGTTTGTAGTGATTATATACCGCTACAGACAACGATTTTTTCGCTTGATCCTGACCAATGACATATTGGTCCAGAATGTCACGGATTTGCATTGGTTTCGGAATGTCTTTCAGATCTACTTCTTCTTCATGACCCAATTCCTCTTCTACAATCTCCGTGCATAACTCAATGCATTCGTCACATATATATACGCCCGGTCCAGCAACAAGCTTGCGAACCTGATCCTGAGATTTACCGCAGAAAGAACATTTCAATTGTCCTTTTTCATCATTAAATTTAAACATAGAGCCACCCCTTTACAGATTAATCGGTTTAGACAGCACCTGGTCAATGATACCGTATGCTTTTGCCTCTTCCGCTTCCATGAAGAAATCCCGGTCAGTATCACGTTCGATTTTTTCGAGGGGCTGACCCGTACGCTCTACATAGATTTGATTCAGCTTAGCACGTGTTTTGATAATCCAGTCCGCATGAATCAGCATATCGGAGGCTTGCCCCTGAATGCCACCGAGCGGCTGATGGATCATGACTTCACTGTTGGTAAGTGCGTATCTCTTGCCTGGTGCACCCGCTGTTAGCAGCAACGAACCCATACTTGCAGCCATGCCTACACAGATCGTCGATACGTCCGGCTTAATGAATTGCATTGTATCATATATACCCATGCCCGCAGTTACAGAACCGCCTGGCGAGTTAATGTACAAATTAATATCCTTCTCTGGATCTTCCGCAGAAAGGAACAATAGCTGTGCAATGACGAGATTGGCGACATCGTCATCAATCGGGCCACTTAGGAAAATAATACGATCCTTAAGCAACCGCGAGTAAATATCGTAAGATCGTTCTCCTCGATTCGTTTGTTCCACAACCATAGGGACGAGACTCATCACGACCAACCTCTTTTCTTTATTAAAATGAACACCTGTATTCATCCGCTTCCTTATGTCCCATTAAAACGGAAGCAGCAAGCATGAAACGTG
>NZ_WUDQ01000479.1:0-2855 GCF_009827695.1 Paenibacillus sp. OT2-17
CAGAAGGATGGTACCTTTTTATTTGCCCGTCAAACGCAGGATAGCTTTGAATGGGAAAAGCTGAAAGGACAAAACTTTTTGGGGCAACGCAAGGGCGGAATGCCGCAAATGTCACTTGAATTTACGCTTCGCAAACACGGCATTGATCCTCATAAGGATCTGAAGCTGATTCAAAATATTGATTTTGCTAATGTTGCCTCTGCTTTCGGCTCCGGTACAGGGGATTATGTGCAGCTGTTTGAGCCACAGGCATCTATTTTTGAAAAGGAAGGCCGTGGACGGGTAGTTGCCTCTATCGGTGTGGAGAGCGGCGAGTTGCCGTATACGGTATATATGGCTAAGCAAAGCTACCTGAACACAAATAGCGAGGCTGCACAGAAATTTACAAATGCTGTATATCGGGCACAACAGTGGATTGCTACGCATTCACCTGAACAGATTGCTGAAGCAATCACGCCCTATTTTAAAGATACAGATTTAGCTGTTTTGACGAGTAGTATCAAACGATATAAGGAACAGAGTACCTATGCTTTGAACCCGATGATTGAGGAAAAGGAATGGAAGAACTTACAGGATGTCATGACCTCGGCAGGGGAGCTTAAAAGTCCGGTTGTACTAGATAAGCTAGTGAACCCAAGCTTTGCACAACAAGCGATTTCATCAAACTCTACCGGGAATACTGAACCGCCTGTGAAAAAGAGCACAACTGAATCTACGGATGCAGGTGTCGGTGCTGGAGGTTCGTCATGATGGAGGAACGGAGTGGCCTCACTTCGGACGCGACCATCCCGATGGTGAGAATGGAGAAAGTGACGCATGTCTATGTAACGGATCGTGAAGCTTCGCTGGCGGTTGAGAATATTGATTTTTCTGTAGAGACAGGGGAGTTTGTCAGTTTGGTTGGTCCAAGCGGCTGCGGCAAAACGACGATCCTGTCCATGATCGCGGGGCTACTGCGTCCAGCGGCAGGCCAAGTCATGCTGCAAGGTCAGCCGGTAAGTGGTCCGAGTCCAGAGGTCGGTTACATGCTGCAGCAGGATTATCTGTTCCCGTGGCGGACGATAATGGATAACGCATTGTTGGGTTTGGAGCTAGGCAATAGAGTGGATGAAGCTGCGCGTGAGCGGACACGGCTGTTGCTGGAAGGCATGGGTCTAGGAGGGAAGGAGCATCTGCATCCGTCCCAGCTGTCTGGGGGAATGCGTCAGCGCGTGGCGCTGGTACGGACGCTGGCGACCAATCCGGGGCTGCTGCTGCTGGATGAGCCTTTCTCCGCGCTGGATTATCAAACCAAGCTACAGCTGGAAGATCTGATTGCGGAAACCTTGCGCGAGCGGAGAAAGACGGCTATTTTAGTCACACATGATTTGGCCGAGGCCATTGCGGTCAGTGACCGGATTATAGTGATGGGTCGAAATCCTGGTCATGTCCGACGTACCTTCGAGATTCCGGATTGCATCCGAAAAGCTCAGCCTTTTTATGCACGCGAGCAGCCGGGTTTTAATGAGCTTTTTCATGAAATATGGGGTGAACTGGAGGCTTCGGGAGCAAAGGAGTGAGTTAACGTATGAAGGACGAAGCGGATCAGCTTGAGCAACGTTGGATTCAAGGACTACATCAGGCGTATTTACGCAGCAGGCGTTCGCAGCGATGGTTAGTGACAGGTGTACAGACAGCTATTTTACTGCTTTTGTTTGTGCTATGGGAAATTGCAGGCCGTTTGAAGTGGATTGATGTACTGTTGTTCAGCTATCCGAGCAAAATTTTCACCCAGATCGGTAAGGATGCGGTCAGTGGTGAATTATGGGGACATGTAGGTGTCACCGTGGGAGAAACGATGGCGGGGTTTTTACTCGGTACACTGTTAGGTACGTTGCTGGCTGTACTAATTTGGTGGTCACCGTTTTTGTAGAGGGTGCTTGATCCCTATATGGTCGTGTTCAACAGTATGCCTAAGGTGGCGCTAGGTCCAATTTTTATCGTCATGTTTGGGGCGGGATTTACTGCTATCCTAATGACAACCCTCTCCATTACGGTCATTATTACGACACTAGTCGTATACAACAGCTTTCAGGAAGTTGATTCGAATCTGATCAAAGTGGTTCGTACGTTTGGCGGATCACGCCGGGATACGTTTCAAAAGGTGATTTTACCTGCATCCTTTCCTGCAATCGTCTCTACGCTGAAAGTGAATGTCGGTATGGCATGGGTTGGCGTGATAGTTGGTGAATTTCTGGTGGCCAAAAACGGCTTAGGCTATTTGATTATCTATGGTTTTCAGGTGTTCAATTTCACGCTGGTTATGTCCAGTTTGTTGATCATTGCTGTCGTAGCTACACTGATGTATCAGGCGGTCGTGTATGTGGAGCATCGTCTGCTTTCCGGTCGTCCTCATCGGTAATAATAAAATTTCTGAACATTTGTGTAAAACGTGAAAATAAAGTACCATGAAAATGAAATACTTAATATTTATGAAAATGTGGAAACAGATTTCATCTAGAGAGGACAGAATTTTTTCATGGGCTTTCGTACGATTAAAACGGCTATTGCCGCATTAATGGCCGTACTTATTGCGGAGGGTTTTGGCATTCATGGAGCCACCTCAGCAGGGCTTTTAGCGATTTTGGGGGTGGATGTCACACGCAAGAGAAGTCTCCGTACCATTTCGGCGAGATTTTTTGCATCCGTCGTGGGGCTTCTTTTTGCTTGTGTTTTGTTTGTGGTATTCGGATTTCATGATTGGGTACTAGCATTATATATTTTAACGGCGTTTCCAGTCATTGTACGGGTGGGCTTTAAAGAAGGGATCGTCACCGGCTCGGTCGTGGTTTTTCGTGTATTCATCGGCGGCGTGA
>NZ_WUDQ01000047.1:0-19308 GCF_009827695.1 Paenibacillus sp. OT2-17
GATGGCGCAGATCGCTACACTGCGGTGGGATGGAGCATTGGCCCAGTCGCGAATGGATAACCTGCTGAGTGCGTACTATTCGGGGGCTAATCTGGACGCGGTACTATCCCCTTATGACGGAATCAGTATCGGTATCATTTCATCCCTAAAAGGGGTCGGATATGGATCAGCGAACAAGCCGCTGCCGATCATTACAGGGCAGGATGCAGAGCTGGCTTCCATCAAGTCGATTGTGGCTGGGGAGCAGACGCAAACTGTATTTAAGGATACTCGCAAGCTGGCTGAGCAAACGGTCGTGATGGCCAACAGCATTTTACAGGGCAAACAAGCGGAAGTGAATGACACCGAATCCTATAACAACGGTAAAAAGATCATTCCTGCCTACTTGCTTGATCCAATCTCGGTGGATCGGACGAATGTGGAAAAGGATATTGTCGGCAGTCACTATTACACCAAGGAGCAAATCGGACTGAAATAAGAGCAGGAATCCAAGCGAAAGGAGTGTATCCCATGACTGGAATCATTTTGGAAATGAAGGGAATTACCAAAACCTTTCCCGGCGTGAAGGCATTGGAAAATGTAAATCTCAAGGTCAAGGAAGGCGAAATCCATTCCCTGTGCGGTGAGAACGGTGCAGGCAAATCGACGCTGATGAAGGTACTAAGCGGTGTATATCCGCATGGAACCTATGAAGGGGATATTGTTTTCCAGGGCAAAACGTGTGAGTTCAAGGATATCAAGCAGAGCGAGGAATTGGGCATTGTCATTATCCATCAGGAGCTGGCGCTGATCCCGTATCTCTCGATTGCGGAAAATATTTATCTGGGCAACGAACGCGCCAGTGGCGGCGTGATTGATTGGAAAGAGACTTTTGTAGGAACACGCGAGCTACTGTCCAAGGTCGGTTTGAGTGAAAATCCCAATACATTAGTTACGAACATCGGGGTTGGGAAGCAACAACTAGTCGAAATTGCGAAAGCGCTATCAAAAAAGGTGAAGCTGCTTATTCTCGATGAACCGACAGCGGCGTTGAATGAGGATGATAGTGAAAATCTGCTTAATTTGATGCTGGAATTTAAAAAACAGGGCATTTCCTGCATTCTCATCTCCCACAAGCTGAATGAAGTCGCAAAGGTGTCGGATTCAATTACGATTTTGCGGGACGGAAAGACGATTGAGACACTGGATATGAAAAAGGATGAGGTTACGGAGGATCGGATCATTAGCGGCATGGTTGGACGTGATCTGACCAGCCGTTATCCAGAGCGTCATGCCGAGATTGGCAAAGTCGTTTTGGAAGTGAAGGATTGGACGGTGTATCACGAGCACCATGCAGACCGCAAGGTGCTGGATCAGGTGAATTTGAACATTCGGCGTGGTGAAATTGTCGGTATTGCCGGGCTGATGGGAGCGGGACGGACCGAGCTGGCGATGAGCATTTTTGGCAAGTCGTATGGACGCAACATTTCCGGTCAGCTGATTAAAGACGGCAAGCCGATCCAGAACAACACGGTTACGGACGCGATCAACAACGGCTTTGCCTATGTGACAGAGGATCGCAAGGAGTATGGCCTCATTCTGATGGATGACATCAAACGTAATATTTCGCTGACTGGCCTGAACAAGCTGACGAAGGGCGCTGTCGTCAATGAGCAGGAGGAAGTCGTTATTGCAGAGGAAATGAAAAAAAGCATGAACATCAAAGCGCCGAGCATTTTACAGAAAACGGGTAATCTGAGTGGCGGCAATCAGCAGAAGGTGGTGCTGAGCAAATGGATTTTTGCCGGGCCGGATATTCTGATTCTGGATGAGCCGACACGCGGTATTGATGTGGGCGCCAAATATGAAATTTATACGATTATTCATCGACTTGCCGCTGAAGGTAAGGGAGTGCTGGTCATTTCGTCCGAGCTACCAGAGGTACTAGGCTTGTGTGACCGGATTTATGTCATGAATGCTGGGCGGATCACTGGAGAGGTTAGCCGTGAGGACGCGTCGCAGGAAACGTTGATGAAATATATGACCAAGTCAGGAGGCGTGAAGCATGGAAACCATAACTAAACTATTTAAAAATAACATCCGCCAATATGGCATGATGATTGCGCTGGTCGTCATTATGATTTTGTTCGAGGTGCTGACGGGCGGCCTGCTGTTGAAGCCGATTAATATTACCAATCTGATTCTGCAAAACAGCTATATTCTCGTACTGGCTATCGGGATGGTACTGGTCATCATCACTGGACATATTGATTTGTCCGTCGGCTCCATAGCCGCTTTTGTCGGTGCGGTTGCCGCCATAATGATGGTCGATTGGCAGCTTCCAGCATGGATCGCTGTGATTGCATCCTTGCTGGTCGGGGCATTAATCGGCGCATGGCAAGGGTTCTGGGTCGCTTATGTACGGATTCCGGCATTTATCGTTACATTGGCGGGAATGCTGCTCTTTCGCGGATTGACAATGATCGTGCTGGAAGGCCAATCGATCTCTCCATTTCCGGGGGGATTCCAGAAAATCAGTTCAGGCTTCCTGCCGGATTTTTCATCTACCGGGTATAACCTGGTATCCATCATTGTCGGCATTGCACTCACGGTATGGTTTATCGTGAACGAAATTCGCGAACGTCGTTCGCAGCTTAAATATGGATTCGAGGTTCCGTCACAGACATTATTTGTACTCAAGTTGATTGTGGTGGCTGCGGTTATCAATCTGTTCACCTTCATGCTCGCGAGCTACGCGGGGATACCTAACATTCTTGTACTGCTGTTCATACTGATCGTTGTATACTCCTTCGTCATGAACCGCACGATTATGGGCCGTCATGTGTATGCGTTGGGTGGAAATGAAAAGGCAGCGGGTCTGTCCGGTGTCAAAACGAAAAAAGTAACGTTCTGGGTATTCGTCAACATGGGCGTGCTGGCCGCCATTTCCGGTCTGATCTTTGCTGCACGTCTGAACGCGGCTACGCCGAGAGCAGGTACGAACTTTGAGCTGGATGCCATCGCAGCTTGCTTTATCGGCGGTGCTTCGGCATCCGGCGGGATCGGAACCGTTTTTGGAGCCATTATCGGTGGTTTGGTCATGGGTGTACTGAATAACGGAATGTCTCTGATCGGTCTGGGTATTGACTGGCAGCAAGGCATCAAGGGCTTGGTGCTGCTGCTGGCGGTTGCCTTCGATATTTACAACAAAAACAAAAGATCAGCTTAAGCTCAGATTCGATATCGTAAAACAAGAAAACCTCCAGTTCCACTAGAAATGTGGATGCTGGAGGTTTTCTTGCTTGTTGGGTCTTGTGGCTATCAGCCAACGAAACTAAGTCGTGACCATTTGACCGCCGTTGACATGCAGCGTTTGGCCTGTAATGTAGGAACCGTCATCCGAAGCCAGCAGCACATAGGCAGGAGCCAATTCATAAGGCTGCCCGGCACGCTTCATTGGTGTATTGCTGCCGAAGGTGCGAATGACTTCAGGCGACTGTGTGGCCGGATTCAGCGGAGTCCAGATCGGACCGGGAGCAATGGCATTCACGCGAATACCCTGATCGACCAGATTATTAGCCAAAGCGCGGGTGAAGCTGACGATAGCTCCTTTGGTAGCTGAATAGTCGATCATATTCTTTTGACCAACATAGGCTGTCACCGATGCCGTATTGACGATGCTAGCCCCAGCCCGCATATACGGCAATGCTTCTGTAGTCATATGGAAGAAGGAAATAATATTCGTATCAAACGTATCACGAAGCTGCTGCTCACTGATATCCAGATACGATTCGCGCACAAACTGAACACCCAGGTTGTTAATCAGGATGTCAATCCGACCAAAGGTTTCCATCGTTTGTTGAACAACTAGACAGCAGTTGCTTTTTAGCCTTAGATCACCCGGAGTTAACAAACAACGTCGGCCAAGCCTGTGAATGACATCACGGGTTTCCATAGCATCTCGATGCTCATCGAGATAGGCAATGACCACATCGGCCCCTTCCTTGGCAAATGCCACTGCAACGGCGCGACCAATGCCACTGTCCCCACCGCTAATAATAGCCACCCGATCCTGAAGCTTTCCAGTGCCGATATACTTTGGATTATCATAAATAGGGCGTGGAACCATCAGGTATTCCAACCCCGGCTGTCTATATTGATGCTGGGGAGGAAAAGTAATCGGAACTTCTTTACATTGGGTTTCTGTACCGTAATAAGGATATTGCCAATTCATTGATAATCCCTTCTTTAGGCGTTTTGAAATCCAATATATTCAAAATGGGCGCAAGCGGTGACTCAGGATTATCGCCTTATGCCGAAACCGTCGCTCCATCTGCCGGAATATGGACGCGTCCCTCCAAACCTTCACGGTTGATGTGTTCTGTAAGCTCAGAGCGAGTTAGTAGACAATGGTTGATTGCCTCCATGTGGACAGCTACGATTTGTGTATAAGAGGCATGCTGCGCAACAGCTGTTACATCTTGGGCAGTCATAATAATAGGATCACCTACCGTAAACCGTGCTCCTCCAGCGTTCACAATTGTCCACTCAGGACGGTATTTATCCAGTGCTTCCGCGACTTCACTGCACCAGATCGTATCCCCGGCCAAATAGATGACAGGTTCACCTGGTGCCTGAAACACAAAGCCGGATACGGGTCCCATCTGTTCCCCGATTTCTCCGGTGCCGTGATGCCCGGCTGTACGGATAATCTCAATTTCTCCCACAGAACCAGCCACCCAAATCGGAGTAACCCGTGTAAAACCATCAGCAGTGATTTGTTCTTCATTTCCGGGCTGACAGAAGACGGGAATTTGTTTGTCCAGCCAGCGTACTGCTGCCGGGTCCCAATGATCTGGATGTAAATGTGTGACGATCACAACGTCAGGCTGTCCGAGTGCCTGCCATTGAGGCGGCAAGGGAACCAGCGGATTACGGCGGGCATTTTCCGTATTGGGAACTGGCGGATTTGCGCCAGCATCGCTTAACATCGGATCAATCAGAAATTTTACTCCAGCGTATTCCAACCATAAGGTTGCGTTACGGATTAGTGTGATTTTCATATATGGAAGCTCCTTTGGTAGTGAATGTTTTTGGACCAAGTGTATTTTCGGTGGTTCTTTGTTTCTGTTACAATCATATCTGACGCAAGGAGCTACAGGCTACGGCCTGCTGAAAGGAAAACCAGCATACTCGTTTCATCATGAAAGGAAAAATAACTATGGAACTATTCGTACCTGATGACACCGATCTGCGCATTCTTCATCATTTAATTGAAGACAGCTCTTTATCGAACAAGGAGATCGGCCAGCTTGTTCATTTGACAGGCCAAGCAGTAGGGGCGCGTGTTCGAAAAATGCAGGATGCGGGCATTATCGAGGGCTATACGCTGCGCTGGAACCCTGAGAAAATTGGCCAGACGATTCATGCCTTTATTACGGTTTTTTTGAATTCAGGAACGACTCACAGTGCTTTCCAGGCTTTTGCACGGGAGCATCCCTATATTGTCGAAATCCATCGGGTGAGTGGGGAAGGCTGTTATTGGATGCGCTTGCGCATGTCATCACAGGCAGAGTTAAATACCATGCTGGATGAGCTTACGAAGTTTGGTAATTACAAATTGAGTTTTTCCATTGGTGAGATTTAACGATAAAAGCTTTCGGCGTTTGTGCCGAAAGCTTTTTTATGTGGGCGAGGGCTATCGAGGTCAACGTTATAGGCTCATTTTAAAAATATGCTGCAAGCCGTGTTGTCCCATTTTAGTGTTGCCTTCATCGATAAAGCCGCATTTGCGATACAGATTTTGGGCAGGCAGATTACGGGCATTGACGCCCAGTACAATCTCGTGAATATGTGGGAAGTGTCTGGCGATGAACTGTGGTAGTAGAAGCAGCCCTTTTTTAGCGAATCCTTGTCCCTGATCTGCGTAATGAATAGAGAACGCGCGCAGCAGTAGTGCCTCAGCAGTATTCGTATAGTCTGCTAATTCATCCCCATCGTATAAAATGAAAAATCCAACGGGTCTTCTAGTAGCCGTAATCACGACAGGATGGCGGTGCGGATCTTCCTTGGCCAGTGTCAACATTTCATCCGGCATTCCAGTAAACTGCTTCTGCTCCTCAGGTAAGTAGAAGGTATGTAAAATGGCATCATGCCCACAATGGTAAGGGACAAGCTCTACATTATTCATCATTACACTCCGATCTGTACGGATTTTTAACTTACTATATCATCTAGTTTGCTAAAAAAAGAAACCTGAACTCGCCTTGCTTACGTATTACCCATACATAAACTAGCATAGTCAAAAGGAGACGTCTACGCTTATGAAGCAGCTTGCAGAATATCGGGAAAGCCAGGACGTATTGCGTCATGAGTTGAAGAGTATTGAAAAATGGGAAAAGGAACAGAAGGACATTTTTTTCTGGGAAAAAATCGGCAGATGGCCTTTTATGCTGCTGGATCGGCTGACGCCCAAAATCATTAAAGACAAACTGGAGCAACTGCTTAACGAGCTGGGCAGCTTCATTCAGAACGGCGGCAAATATTTGGTGAAGGAAGAAACGGTTCTGAACAGGCTGAAAAAGACGGCCCATGAACATGTAATTCAGCAAAATGGTACAGATTCCGCTTCGGATACGCAGGACCTGCCTCGTGCCGGGGAAAACGCTGATTCGGAACATAGTGCCGAACCTATGTGGGAGTTGAAACAGGCGGCTGAGCTCCCGCTAACAATCATGGATCGGACTGCTGACGAGATGACGGCGGGTCGCATTACCTTTGCCACCGCTCAGGGAGCAACAACGGGGATTGGGGGTGTGTTTACGATTGCGGCGGATATTCCTCTTTTGCTCGGCTTGTCACTCAAAGTGCTTCAGGAAATAGCCTTGTGTTATGGCTTTAATCCCCATGATAAGCAGGAACGCATTTTTATTATTAAATGTATGCAATTCGCTTCATCCGATATTGTGGGTAAAAAGGCTGTTTTAGAGGAGCTGGCTTTGTTTGATGATCCTTCACGTCAGGCACAGGTTTTTTCCCAGATGCAGGGATGGAGAGAGGTTATTAACACCTACCGTGATCAGTTTGGATGGAAAAAGCTGCTTCAAATGGTCCCGATTGCGGGCATTTTGTTCGGCTCCATCGCGAATCGAAGCGCTATTAGTGACGTAGCAGAAGCAGGGAAAATGTTGTATCGGAAGCGTCGTATTTTGATGCGTTTGGCAGAAGTAGAGAGTGAGGAATCACGTTAGTTGGCTATAAAGGTGTGCAGCGGCCAAGATGGCCGCCACACGTTTGCCTGTTACACTTCGGCTCCATTTTCTTCCGCCCAGCGGTTCAGGGTTTTATCTGTAGGAAGCAGGAAGGTTAAGATGCCGAGCAGTGGCAAAAAGCCGCACAGGAACATGATGTGAGTGATGCCTACTTTGTCGATCCAGTTGCCGAGCACGAGTGCGCCCACACCCCCAAGGCCAAAAGCCAGGCCCGTAATGAGACCGGACACGGTCCCGATTTTACCAGGCACGAGCATCTGTGCATATACGACTGTGACCGAAAAGCTAGACAGCATAATAAATCCGATAATCGCCAGCAGGATTGCCGTCCAGAATTGGTTGGCATAAGGCAGCAGCAACGCGAGTGGTGCAGCTAATACCATGGACAGAAAAATCATATTGCGTTTACCAAAACGGTCCGCCAGCGGACCGCCAAAGAAGGTGCCCAGCGCTCCAGCCCCGAGGAACAGGAAAATGTAAAGCTGTGCATCAGCCAATGGCATTTTGAATACTTCCATCAGGTAAAACGAATAGTAGCTTCCGACCGAGGTCGAGTACCACGAACGGACGAATACCAGTAGAATGAGGACAATCATGGCAAACATAACACGGTTACGCACTTCGGGCTTCATGCGGCGTGCCACCGCTTTTTTGCGTGCAATGCCTTCTGTACGCAGGACGTTACCGTACCAGCGGGCGATGAACGATTGCACCACAATTCCCGCTGCTGCAATACCTGTGAACCAGATCGCACCGAATTGTCCCAACGGGATAAAAATCCAGCTCGTGAGCATCGGCGCCAGCGATTGGCCCGCATTGCCGCCAACTTGAAAAATGGATTGTGCTAAGCCCCGGCGTGATCCTGCCGCCATATGGGATACGCGCGAGCCTTCAGGGTGAAAGGCAGCCGAGCCCAGACCCACAAAGATGACTGCGATCAGCACCGCTTTATAATCGGCAGCATAGGCGAGCAGCAGCATGCCGGTCAGCGTAAAGCCCATACCGATGGGAAGGATAGCTGGCGTAGGTCGTTTGTCCGAAAACAAGCCAATCACGGGCTGCATGATTGAAGCTGTAAAATTGATCGCGAATGAAATCCAGCCGATTTGCGTGTAGCTCAGGTTCATAGATTCCTTTAAGATCGGAAAGATCGCTGGAATGACCGATTGAATCGAGTCATTGAACAGATGGACGAAACTGATCGCAATCAGAATCGCAAAAACGGTGCCTTTCGCTTGTGGACCCGGGAGGGGGAGCGATTGGCCTGTTTCATTTTTTGTAGCAGATTTACTAGTCATGGCAACCTCCGAATATGTATGTATATTTTAAGATATAGGAAGCGATCCGTTTGCAGCAAATGGCTGAAAGTGGGATAAAGTCCCCCTTTACTCATCGCTGCTTGCCCATTCTGCTGGATACTCTTTATTACTCGATCCTTTAATTCACGATAGATTACCTTTGCTCTGGGTGTATTGTATCTGTTATAAGGTATCCTTTACTTATCATTTTACCCGCTAATATGCATGAATGGGTTCAACTCCTCTTCAGGAATTATTAGATTTCCACAGTAGACCATGTTAGAGTGAAATTCCCACGATCCATATGCCACCAAATGGTTATAATCCTTAAATCTTTTAATTAATGCCCAAATACCAAGATTACTTTGTGCGTTTGCATCAAGGAAAATCCAATCCTTGTATTGAAATAGTTGAGGCTCTCCAAACATATGAAATGAATCCAAATAGCCTGCTCCATCACGCGGTGGAATTTCATTACATACATCTTTTAGTAACAGAACTTCCTCCACTCTGACATTGATCCAAGCTCTTTTTTCATTTTTGGATATGATGTCTTCAAATCTACATTTTATAAACGCAGAGAAGTTGATCTCATCAGGATGCTCATCCCAACCATTAAAGTTTGACAAAGCAGGTCTGAATAAAGTCCAAAAGGTTTCTCCAACGGACATATGAAAAGGAAAATATACTTGTACTTTTTTTAAGTCACCTTTTTCCGGGGACTTCAACGCTCTTTCCCATATTTCACGATTTAGATCTGGGGGGTCATGCTTGAAATCAGACCAGTCCATAGCATCTTCGATGGCCACAATCTCAAAGTTCTTGTTTTCTAATAGGGGTTTATCTGGTACCTGTTTACATGATCCACACCTGAAAGCAATAGTCTCTTCTTCGTTCATAAGACAACCTACCTTAATTAAATTTTATGATTTACTACTACACTATATTGATCATCAGGACACATCAACATGGTGAAAGTATTACAAACACACTAAAACTATTTCTATGTTGAGTGTTGTTGATATTCTTTTACATGAGGATTTTGCAAAATCCTTACATATAAATAAGCAAGAAGAATTTAACAAAACTAAGCTCTTTATTTAACAAACTTAAGATATGATTCTTTATGTCATACAACTTGCTGTATAGGTAATAGCTTCGTAGAGAAAGTATGAAGAGCACAAGAGAAGAGAGGATCTGATTTGAGAATGAAATCGCTAAGGAAACCACTATCAGTTGCATTACTATCTTTACCATTACTTCTAAGTTCCCTGGGTGGAAGTTATGCGAGTGCGGCAACCCTACCAACAACGGTAACTCCAACAGAACCATCGTGGGGATATTTCGTAGATCATTATAAAAATAATAGTTCTGCAAATAAGACGGAAAGCTCTAATCCGACCCTCGGGTTGCTCTCCGAATTTAATAAGCTTTGGACTCCCGGCGCTACTTGGGATACAGGTACCAAGCTAAACACTAGCGTGCTGGACGCCAATATTCAAAAAGTGATTGATATAGCTGCCCGGCGCACTTCCAGTGAGGCCGATGCGGCTTATTTGGATGATCGCAGAAACCAGAGCTACAGTGTGATTGACGGTCTGGGTTCGCTCACTGATGTATATCGAAAGAATGCAGGTGCCACGACAACGATCAACGACATTCCAGCAGATGCCCTGACTAAGAAATACGAAGATGAGGGAACGAATGCAGGGAGTACAAGCTCCAATCTCGGCAACATTGTAAATCTGGTAAATATCTTGCGCGGGGAATACTCTACGACGAATCCGGCTAAGTCTTACTTTAGCTATCCTCGCCCGTTTCGCTGGAGCGATAACTCAGTGGTTGTTCCGAGCCTTATTCCCGCTCTCAAAGCTGATGCTACTAGCGATGGCGGCTTTCCTAGCGGTCATACCAATGCTGCGTATCTCAGTTCTATTGCTATGGCCTACGCCGTGCCGGAGCGTTATCAGGAACTGCTGACACGAGCTTCGGAGCTGGGCAATAACCGTGTTGTTGCCGGTATGCACTCCCCACTTGATGTTATGGGAGGACGTGTCATGGCAACGGCGATGGCTGCCGCTATCTTGTCTGATCCGGCCAATAGCAGCTTGAAGAAAGCGGCTTATCAGGATGCTCGCAAACAACTGCTGTCTCAAAAAGGTACAGCTCCAGATCGGTTCAGCAATTATGCCACAAACAAAAAAAATTATAATCAACGATTAACATACGGATTCAGTCAGGTTAATCCAACTACGACGCCAATGACAGTGCCTAAGGGAGCTGAGGTACTGTTGGAGACACGCTTGCCTTACCTGGATAGCACACAACGTCGTTGGGTTTTGGCTACTACAGGGATTCCTTCCGGCTATCCTGTACTTGATGATGCTGAGGGATGGGGACGATTGAACCTGTTTTCCGCCGCGGATGGCTACGGTGCTTTCACCAATAATGTTGCGGTAAATATGGACGCTTCCAAAGGCGGTTTCAATGCACTGGATCGCTGGCGCAACAATATCTCCGGCGTTGGAAAGCTGACTAAAAAGGGAACAGGTACGTTGAAGCTAATGGGCAACAATACGTATTCCGGCGGTACACAGATCGACCAAGGTACTCTGGAGGGAAATACGGAAACGGCTTTCGGAAGTGGTGGAATTACGAATAATGGGGGAACTCTTCTTAAAAATGCTTCTGGAAAGCTGATTATTGGCGGAAATTACAGACAATCTGCCAAGGGAACACTTGAGCTTAACCTGCGCAGTAAAAATGATGTGCTCAAAATAAAAGGAACAGCTATACTCAACGGAAAATTACGTCTGAATTTTTCTAACAAATATGTACCGGCTAATGGTGTTACGATCTTAACTTATGCTAAACGGAATGGAGCATTTTCTTCGATTGAAACAGTAGGCTTACCAAGCAATTATAAAGTGAAGGTTTTCTATACAGCTGACAGTGCTCAGTTGAAAGTCACTAAGTAAAACGTAAGTAACTCTCTATACAACAATTAAAGTGCACCTTTAAAATACATGGGGATAAACCAGAAGGTTATTCCAGTGTGTATTCTAGGGGTGCACTTTATTGTTTCATCATAATTAATCAAGAGTATAAAAAGGTCAAAATTTGACCTTAATGTAGTAAAATAATCCCGCTGTTTGAAAGCGCAGTCATGATATTCTTAAGAAGCATATTTGATCAAATTTTCAAATGATTCAGACTAACTAAGAGGAACAGAGGAAAGGAAGAGACTGATGAGTCTTGAAAAGGAATACGTTAAAATAGCCCAAGATGTCATTAAAGGGCTTGGCGGAGAAGACAATATTATTTCCATGGCACATTGTGCCACACGGCTGAGGCTGATTGTAAAAGATAGAGAAATTATTGATGATGAATTTATTGAGAATATTGATAAGGCCAAAGGCGTTTTCTTTACCTCTGGGCAATATCAAATTATTTTTGGAACCGGTACTGTAAATAAAGTATACGATGCCATGGTTGGTCAAAGCATATCTGCTACATCAAAGGCTGATTTGAAAGAAATGGCCTCCACCCAAGATGATAATCGGTTCAAAAGAATGATCCGAGTTTTCGGGGATGTATTTGTTCCGATTATGCCCGCATTGGTAGCTACAGGATTATTCATGGGAGTTAGAGGCTTAGTAACTCAGCCTGCACTGCTCCAGTTATTTGGACTTACGCCTGATCATATTTCTGCGAATTTCATATTGTTTACGCAAATATTGACCGATACGGCTTTTGCATTTTTACCCGTGTTGGTATGTTGGTCGGCCTTCCGGGTGTTTGGTGGATCGCCACTATTGGGGATTTTGATTGGATTAATGTTAGTGAGTCCTTCGTTGCCTACATCCTGGGATGTCGCCCAAAAAGTTCAGGAACCACTAGTGTTTTTCGGATTCATTAAAATTGCAGGCTATCAGGGCTCGGTTCTGCCTGCTTTCATAATAGGTGTCGTGGGGGCGATGCTGGAGAAGAAAATCAGAAAATCAGTCCCCGATGCATTGGACTTAATTCTAACACCGTTTCTAACATTATTAATAACACTGGTACTGGGATTGTTCGTAATTGGTCCCATTTTTCACGAGGTGGAAACTTTAATATTAATGGCTGTTACCGCCATTTTGAAATTACCATACGGCATCGGCGGATTTATTTACGGTGGCATCAATCAGATTATTGTAGTTACCGGACTACACCATGCCTTAAACCTGATTGAAATACAGATGTTAGTGGGCAATGGTTGGAATATGGTGAACCCGATCAGTTCGGCGTCGATTTGCGCACAAGCGGGTGCTGCGCTAGCTGTTGGTCTAAAATCTAAAAATGTAAAAACCAAATCCATTGCTTATCCTTCTACCTTGTCTGCGTTGTTGGGCATTACAGAACCCGCTATTTTTGGGGTGAACATTCGATATGGCAAACCGTTCATGATGGGCTTGATTGGAGGAGCGGTTGGTGGTTTCTTCGCACGTATATTTAATATTCAAGCAACGGGTATGTCGATTACAGCCCTACCTGGAATGTTATTGTACCTGAACAATCAGATATTTCTTTACATTTTAGTTTGTGTAATCGGCTTTGCTGTAGCATTTTCGCTAACGTGGATCTTTGGGTTTAAAGAAAAAACAGATAACAAATAAAATGATGTGGGGAGAATCATGGACAACAACACACTGCTTAAGAAATTGGACAGCCTTTCAATAGAAGAGAAAATAGGCCAGCTCATCCAACTGACCGGTGATTTTTTTGAAGGGGATATAGACACTGTTGTGACAGGGCCTTTAAAAAAATTAGGGTTAAACGCCGGCTACAATATATATAACACAGGATCCATATTGAACATCACTAATCCGGAAAAAATTATCCAGTTGCAAACGGATTATTTGGAAAAATCGATTCATAAAATTCCGCTGCTGTTCATGGCAGATATTATCTATGGGTATCGAACTATCTTCCCGATTCCGATTGCACAAGCATGTAGTTGGAATTATGAGGGAATAGAACATGCGGGTTCGATTGCTGCCCAGGAATGTTACGACGAAGGTGTTCACGTGACCTTTTCCCCCATGGTAGATATCGTTAGAGATCCCCGTTGGGGGCGGGTGATGGAATCGCCTGGAGAGGATACTTTGCTAGCGAAGAAATACGCTGAAAGCATGGTTCAGGGGATTCAGGGAAGAAGCTTGGAAGGGATCATACCAGCCAATAAAATTGCCGCTTGCGTCAAGCATTTTGCCGCTTATGGGGCACCTGTCGCTGGACGTGAGTATAACGCCGTGGATATGTCGGAGCATACGCTGCGAGAATATTATTTACCAGGGTATCAAGCTGCAATCGAAGCGGGGGCAAAGCTTGTTATGACGGCCTTTAATACCTTGAACGGCGTCCCTGCGACAGGAAACGAGTGGCTTAACCGCGACGTGCTAAGACAAGAAATGAACTTTAATGGTGTGTTGATCTCGGATTACGCCGCTATAGAAGAACTGATCATGCACGGTTATGCTGAAGACGAGGCTTCAGCCGCAAGGATTTCGTTATTGGCTGGTGTTGATGTGGATATGAAGACAGCGATATATGCCAATCAATTGGAGAAAGTAGTATCGGATAACGAGCATATGCTGGAGCTTTTGAATGAGGCTGTATACCGTGTTTTAAAGCTAAAAAATGATTTGGGGCTTTTTGAGGACCCGTTCCGCGGATTACAGGAAACCGTTCAGCGGTCGAGAAACAGTATTCTGTCAGATGAACATAAAAAAGCCGCGCTGTCCTTGGCTGAAGAATCCGTAGTCTTGCTGAAAAATGAAAATCAACTACTGCCATTGTCTAAACATACCAAAGTAGCTTTAATCGGCCCTTACGCAGATGAAAACTCTACCCTGGGCATGTGGGCCATTAAGGGGGATGAGGCGGATACCGTCAATTTGAAAATGGGATTATTAAAGCATGTTGATCCCGACAATCTCTCGGTTTGCAAAGGGGCGCATATGCTCCCCACTAATGCGAGAGAAGCCCTTGGAACATATGCGGACAAGCTGGCTGCTGAAACAGTGGATGAGGAGGCCCTACTGCGCGAAGCGATCCGGAATGCTAACGAAGCGGATGTCATTGTCCTTGCCTTGGGAGAAAGTATTTATCAGAGCGGAGAAGGGGGATCGCGAACGAACCCGACGCTTCCTAAGCCGCAAATGAAACTGCTCCATGAATTAAGTTTACTGGGCAAAAAGATGGTTCTGATCGTTTATAGCGGAAGACCTTTGATTCTTACCGAAGTAGCCGGAAAAGTTGACGCTATTGTCCAAGCCTGGTATCCAGGAACGATGGGCGGAGAAGCACTGGCCAATATACTGTATGGGGAAGTCAATCCATCGGGGAAATTAGCCATGACCTTTCCACGAAGCGTTGGACAAATTCCGATATCCTACAATGAGTTGAATACAGGAAGACCAAATTTAAAGGAAAATGGTTCTTATCGGTTTGCATCCCGATATATTGATGAAGTGAATGAACCCTTGTATCCGTTTGGCTATGGTAAATCCTATACCTCATTTGAATACAGCCTATTAACAATTAGCCAAAAAGAAATGAAAAAAAATGAGTCAGTTGATATCTGTATTTCTGTCACCAACACTGGAATTTATGATGGAAAGGAAACGATCCAATTATATATTCGCGATAAATTTGCAAGTGTTGCAAGACCAGTGAAAGAATTAAAAGACTTTAAAAAAGTTTTTTTGCAAAGTGGCGAAACCCAAAATGTCGAATTTTCAATTCATGAAGAGATGCTTAAATTTTATGATCGTGAAATGCAATACAAAAGTGAACCTGGCGAATTTGATATTTATATCGGGTCAAGCTCGCAGGAAATTTTGCTGAGTTTTAGTTTTGTTTTTTTACCGGAGGATGAGCATGAATAAAAGCGACGCGTATAACCTGAAATATCATATTACTCCTCCTTACGGTTTGCTCAATGACCCTAATGGACTTGCCTATTTCAATCATCAATATCATGTGTTCTATCAGTGGAATCCAAAAGGAACGGAGCATAAAAATAAATGCTGGGGCCATGTTGTTTCTAGCGATCTGGTGCACTGGCAAAGGAAAAGTGTCGCGCTGGAGCCTTCAGAATGGTATGACAAGGATGGCATTTATTCGGGCGGAGGCATTGTTCATAATGAAAAGCTGTATCTGTTTTATACAGGAAATGTAATCCGAGATGATGGAGTAAAAGAAAGCTATCAATGCGCCGCGATTTCGGAGGATGGCGAGTATTTCCAAAAAATAGGTCCCTTGTTTGAGCACCCCAAAGGTTATACCAGGCATGTTCGAGATCCAAAAGTATGGAGAGACCAACACGGGAACTGGTGGTTGATTGTTGGTGCTCAGAGAGAAGATTTGACTGGAGATACGCTTATCTACAAATCTAAAAATTTGTCCGAATGGGAATGCCAAGGATCATTTGTTGATCATGATCATCAATTTGGATATATGTGGGAATGTCCAGATGTACTTCATTTTGCCGAAAATGATGTTTTTGTTTTCTCTCCTCAGGGTTTACCGGAGAGAGGCGAATATTATAAAAATCCTAATCAATCGGGTTATATTGTTGGCAAATTATCGAATACAGGCAAATTTAACGGCAACCTTTCCGATTTTAAAGAGCTTGATCGAGGATTTGATTTTTACGCGCCACAATCATTTAAGGTTAATGAGAGAACCATTATGTTCGGATGGATGAGCGCCATGAATGAAGAAGCGGAGAGGGCTGTCCCGACCATTCAGGAGGGCTGGGTTCATGCGTTGACTCTTCCTAGAGAAATGGTGTTGATGAACGGTGTGTTGTACCAGAAACCATTGCCGGAATTACAATTGTTAAGACTGGATGGCATGCATTACAAAGGGGAAATTCAAAGTAGTAGTGAGTGGGTGCTGCCTTCTACACAAGCGGAGCTCATTGTTCATTTTTCCTTACTCACAGAAAACTTTAAAATGATCATTAGGGATGCTGTGCAAATTGACTATGATTGGGAACAAAATAGTCTGACAGTTTGGAGAACAAACTGGTTGACTGGCGAGAGGGAGTACAGAAAAGCAACATTAAATAATAAGCTTGCAGAAATGCAAATATTCATTGAAAGCTCAAGCTTGGAAATATTTATTAACGAGGGTGAAGAAGTGTTTTCCCTGCGTTATTTCATAGAAGATGCAGACCAACGCAATGTATTGCTTGAGGCAGGAGACAATGTAGGTGAAGTTAGAATGTATCAGTTGCAGGAATGTGTAGGTTAACATTTTTTTGCTTGCCGAGTTGCAAGTAGGCTAAGGAAGGCTGTTCATTATCCCGTTTACGGGAAGAACTGCCTTCTTTTTTATTTTGGTCCGTTGAATAGATTCTGCTTGTCCGGGCATTTTACTATCGGTATAGTATGAGTATTAGTATAAGAGTTTATTGCTTAATATAGAATACAGATGGATCACTCATGGCTGCTGATGAGGTGTGGTGATGAAAAAAATATATGAACATATCGAAATAGACAGAAAAAAAATGATTAACCTTTTTATGTTCCAATCCAGAGATACAGAAAGAGTCATTCCTATGCATTTTCACAGCAATATGGAGTTGATCTACTGTACAAGTGGAAGTCTAAAGGTGTGGCATGAAGGAAAAATAACTATTTTGATGGAAAAGGATGCGCTATTCATTAACAGCAATGTCCCGCATTCCACGCAGAGCATTACGGAGAACCAAGTCATTGTGCTGCAATTTCCAGACACTTTCTTTGCCAATGAACAAGTAATCATACAGTTAAACACGCAAGAGAAACAAGTTGAAGATACTATAATCTCTAAATTAAGAGGATTGTTTATGGATATATATGATCTACATATTTCCAAAAGCAAATACGACTACATTTTAGAGCAAAGCCGAATTATTGAACTGAAATATTTGCTTGTCAATCATTTTAGTCAGGCAACAGACATTCCACCGGAAGTATTTAGTGAAAAGCAACGAAAGATAAAGACAATCATGGACTTTATTAAAGAGCATTATACTGAAAATATTAGCCTGGCCAAAACGGCCCGTATCTGCGGTTATTCGGAGGCTTATTTGTCGCGAATGTTTCATGAATATACAGGCCAGACGTTTACCGAATACAAGCAAATTCTTTGTTTGGAGAAGGCGATCGATTTACTGGATTCAACTAATAAGTCACTTACAGAAATTTCTTACGAGGTCGGGTTTCCAAACGAGAAATCTTTCAGAAAGGCTTTTAGAGAAGTTATGGGTAAAACACCTTATGAATATAAAAAATCAAGATTTGATCTGAATGTGTAACGCCACGAGCATGCACAGCATCCTTTCAGTACAACCAAGGGGTTGTCCCTGAGTCATTTGATGACTTAAGGACAACCCCTTGATATTTACGCTATGTTAGGAGAGTTATTAGCTTAACGGTTATCTACCGTCTCTGGGTACATATCATGGTTCATCATACGGTGCTCCGCTATCTGTTCATACTTCGTTCCTGGCTTGCCGTAGTTGGTGTACGGGTCGATAGAGATGCCACCACGTGGCGTGAATTTGCCCCATACTTCAATGTAGCGAGGGTCCATCAGCTTAATTAAGTCATTCATGATGATATTGACGCAGTCTTCATGGAAATCGCCGTGGTTACGGAAGCTGAACAGATACAGCTTAAGGGACTTGCTTTCTACCATTTTAATATCGGGAATGTAGCTGATGTAGATGGTTGCAAAATCAGGCTGTCCTGTAATCGGGCACAGGCTGGTGAACTCCGGGCAATTGAACTTTACAAAATAATCCCGATACGGATGTTTGTTATCAAAGCTTTCGAGAATGGCGGGATCATAGGCAAACGTGTATTGTGTACCTTGATTGCCAAGTAGGGTAACGTCGGTCATTTCTTCGGGTGTTCTTCCGGTCATATGGATGAGGCTCCTTAAGTTTGGTTTGGTTTGGTAAACGAGATAGGGAGTTATGGTGGTGGGGAGGTCGCTCCGCGAATGATTTGATCTTCCGATCGCTGTTGAAATGGGATTCTTTCTGATAAGGTGAAAGATATAGGTTAGAATCCCATTTCAAAGGCGAACGCTAACGCTTCTACAGCTTCAAATCCTCCGCTTCGCTACCGACCGCCGTCAACACCATAAAGTCCCTATCCGTTTACATATTGGTTGGGGCAGAAGTGAATAATGCTCGCTCCTATATGAAAGGAGCGTTATTTTGCGAGAAACCCCGCCCTTACGGACGAGGGTTTCTCTTTTGGATGTCGAGGGTGTACTTCGACTAATTTGGCGTAACTTGTGTATCACATACAGCTCATACGGAATATATTACATATAAGTGTTATACGCCGCGTTTATTGCCCCATACGAGGGTGTGGAGCTGTGGGAGTACTCTTACGTCGTTAAGTCGGGAATCGTCCATGACACGGTCGATAAGCCATTCATAACGATGGAGTAGGGACTCCGCAATCTGTCCGGTGTTCTCCGTGTTTACATCTGGATTACCCGTCTGAAGGAACAAGGGTACGTGTGGATAGCGCTCGTGAACGGTGCGGGCGTAGGCAAGATCGGTGTCATCGAAGATGACGACCTTCAAGCTGCAAGCTCCGGTATAGAGCTGCGCAGATTCATTAGCGGGTTCCTTCAAGCCTGTTGCGGTTGGGACGTTGGACGTAGCTCGGGGCTCACCCGCCATCTTCCGGTTCGACAGACGGGCGACG
>NZ_WUDQ01000480.1:0-2851 GCF_009827695.1 Paenibacillus sp. OT2-17
TTTGCGATGAGGCCGCGGCAAATCAGGGAGTTGATTCTTGCGCTGCAAAGATTGACCACCGAGGTTTCCTACGGGGTGTCTCCGCTACCAGATGCTTTCGCCAAGACAGGAGAGCCCTTGCGAGAGCCGCTGCGCACTCTGTTTCAGCAAGCCTCACGCTGGATGCACCCCTCTTTTGGCCTGACTGCCAGAGAAAGCTTGCATAAAGCTATTGAAGACTCGTGGAACCGTTCCTCTATGAAGCAAGCCGAGAAGGAAGCGATGCGGCAGCTTGCTTACAGTCTTGGAACCAGCGACCGTGAAGACCAGATCAAGCACATTGCGCTGACCATCCAACAGTTATCCCATGAGGAAGCGCAGGCGCAGGCAGATCAGGTGAGGTACGAGCGTATGAGCAGGAGCCTGGGACTGCTGATCGGAGCATTGATCGTCATTTTGATCTATTAGCGGGGTGCTCGAATGAATTTAGAAGTGAACGCAATTTTCCAGATTGCCGGAATTGGCATTATTATCGCTATGATTCATACCGTATTAAAGCAAATGGGCAAAGAAGACATGGCCCACTGGGTAACGGTCATTGGTTTCGTCGTGGTCCTGTTCATGGTGGTGCGAATGCTGGATAACCTTCTGCAAGAGATCAAATCTATCTTTCTTTTTCAGTAGGTGGACACATGGAAATCATTCAGGTGGTGGGCTTCGCCCTCATTGCCACAGTCCTCATTTTAGTCATTAAGGAACAGAAGCCGATGTTTGCCTTTTTGATTGCAACAGCTGCGGGAATCGTCATTTTTTTGCTGCTGATTGGCAAGATCGGATCTGTGGTTGCTGTACTGGAGCGACTGGCCCGGTCTTCAGGCATGGATATGATCTATTTTAAAACCGTATTGAAAATAATCGGTATCGCTTATATTGCTGAATTTGGAGCGCAAATCGTTCGGGATGCAGGACAAGACGGGATTGCTTCCAAAATTGAGCTTACCGGAAAGGTACTCATTATGGTGCTCGCAATCCCGATTATCAGCATTATTATTGATACCATTCTGAAGCTGATGCCCGCCTGAGGGGGTGATGCCATGAAAAGGCTAGGGGGCATGCCGAATCTCAAAGTAATTGCAATGTTGCTGCTATGTCTCTGGTGTGCCTCAGCTGCGGTCCTCTTTGCAGATACACCGACAAACGAATGGATCAGACAGCAGGCGGAGCAAATGCCCAAAGATGAAGTAGAACATTATTGGGACGGGCTCATGCAGCAATACGGCGGATTTTTCCCTGATCAGAAAACGCCTTCCTTCATGGACATGCTGCTTCCAGGCGGTGAAGGGTTCAGCATAAAGGGTGTATTGAGCGCTATAGCTGATTTTTTCATCCATGAAATCCGGGTAAATGCCAAGTTGCTCGTCACCATCGTCATGCTCAGCATTATGAGTATGGTGCTGGAAACGCTGCAAAGTGCTTTTGAAAGCAAACAGGTCAGCAAAGTGGCCTACGCTATCGTATACATGGTCATTATCATTCTGGCGATTAATAGCTTTAGTGTAGCGATTGGTTATGCCAAAGAAGCGATTGATAGCATGATTCACTTCATGATGGCAATGTTGCCTTTGTTGTTTACCATGTTAGCCTCGATGGGTAACGTCGTAACAGTTTCGGTGACCCACCCGCTGATTGTATTTATGATCAACACAGTCGGAACAGTCATTCATACGCTGGTTTTCCCGCTACTGTTTTTCTCGGCTGTGCTCTACTTGGTCAACTCGCTGACAGGCAAATACAAACTGACCCAGCTAGCCGATCTGTTGCGGAACGCTGGAGTAGCAGTGCTGGGAGTGTTGCTGACCATATTTCTAGGAGTCATTTCGGTACAAGGCTTGACATCGTCAATTACTGACGGATTAACGATCCGCACAGCCAAATATATTACAGGTAGCTTTGTTCCGGTGGTCGGCAAGGCGTTGGCAGATGCGACAGATACAGTCATTTCGGCTTCGCTGCTCGTTAAAAATGCCATTGGTCTGGTAGGAGTCATTATTATTTTGTTCCTGTGCGCATTTCCTGCTCTCAAGATTCTGACACTGGCTCTCATTTATAAAGTGACAGCAGCGATCATGCAGCCTTTGGGTGATACGCCTATTGTGGAATGTCTCGATGCGATCGGCAAGAGCATGATTTATGTTTTCGCGGCACTGGCGGCAGTGGGTTTAATGTCCTTCCTTGCGATTACAATCATGCTCGCAGCAGGAAATATGACGGTCATGATGAGGTGAACCAATGCACGTAAACCAACAAGGGGGGAGGGGAGTGACGTGACCTGGCTGGGAGGTTGGCTTAAGGAACTGGTGCTAATCGTGTTGCTGGCTTCTTTTGTCGATATGATCTTACCGAGCCGATCTATGGAAAGGTATGTCAAACTCGTTCTCAGCCTGCTTATTCTGCTGACGTTGCTGTCTCCGGTCGTGCGCTTACTGAGCAGCAGCCCCTGCGAGGTTTTAGGGCGAGCATTGGATCTTCAACGTCAGGCTGAGACAGGCAAGAGGGAACCGACATTGGAGGAGATTTTGGCAAAAGGCAGCCAGTTAAAGCAACAGCAAGAACAAAGCTCCATGCAATGGGCTGGCAAAGAGGTAGCTAAGGAAATGAAAGGACAATTGGAACAGTATACTGGGTTAGCAATTCAGTCGGTCCAGGTTACCCTTGCAAAGATTCAACAGAAGGAATCGGGGCTGGAGGCAGGAACGGGTGTCCAGTCGGTAGTGGTCAAATTGGCGGAGCAGCAGCCAGAAAAAGAAAAGAAAAACACAGACGTCTCGCCTGGTGCAGATGCTAAGCCGATTATGGTGGAGCCTGTGGCCGA
>NZ_WUDQ01000481.1:0-2838 GCF_009827695.1 Paenibacillus sp. OT2-17
TGCAACCAAATAATCATACCTTCCCAAACCAATAAATACGGGTTTATGGATATCCGCCAGGGATTGTATCAAATTCATGTTACCGAAAGCTTCTCCCCATAAATAATCAATGATAGGCATGTTCGTGTACACATCATTCCACGTGTAAGCCGCATCATAGGCATAATCATAAAAGCTTTGGGCTCCCATTCGTATACACATGTGAACAAACCTTCCATCAGGGTCTCTTTTGATATCTTCCTTTAATAAAACAATGTCCTTTTCAAAACGTTCCTTTCTTTCTGGACTGGCCGTTTCATAAAAGAATGAAGCGCTTTGCCGCTGTCTTTCCTGGCTGTTCGTAGGTGCTGAATTTAAAAGCACCACTTTTTGAACATAGTCCGGGTATTGTTTAGCATATTCCAAAGCCATAAAGGCATGCCCGGAATGTCCTAATATGATAAATTCGTTTAGATGAAGGCATTGTCTTGCTGTTTCTATATCATTAATAACTTTATCCAAAGTATAGTCTTCTGGTTTTAAAGCTCGAGTCGGTTTTGCAAACCCTCTATGATCCAGAAAAATAAACTGAAACTTTTTATATAAATGGTCTGAAAATAAGCGAGGATAATATACACTACTGCCGATCAGCAATATCGGCCTTCCGTTACCTGTTATAGCATATTTCAGCTCAAATCCATCACTAATAACTGTTTGATAAGTGCTCATTTATAATCTCCTTTTCTTTTTTAAATCACTCCCTTTCCTTTGTGTAATTCCCTTGTATTCTCCATAGAACGTTCCAACACTTCAACTCACCTCAGAAAGCACATTTATTTTTAGGAGAAAAGTTTAACATGGTTTTTTCAAAAACAAAACTGGGTTATTTTTGTCTTACTTGTCTTGACTTATGGGATCCATACTGGATTTTTGACAAGCACATCTTTTGGGAAACAAAAAAACGCGATAATGGTCATACCCCTGTCAAGTAGACAGAACTAAAAAGACATCTTTAAGCAGCAACCGTTTCTCGGTATTCAATCGGGGAACGGTTGTTTAATTTTTTCTGAAATCTATTTTCATTATAAAATGAAATGTACTCCCGTACGTGTTGTTCTACCTCCGCTAGGGTTCCGGGTTTCGTTAAATAAATCTTCTCTGTTTTAAGATGGGAAAAGAAGGATTCTATACAGGCATTGTCTAGGCAATTTCCACGCCTTGATTACTGCTCTTGCCCTGACATTTATTAATCAACTAATTATTTTTGTTCTGGGTCCCAAGATCGCCGCAAGCAGCACACTGCCTCTTTTGGAAACTGTTCAGTTGATTGAATTGGCAGAAGTGTTCGAACGCATGGATGCACTTTTCACCTTGCTCCTCTTTTTTGCTTAATTATTAAAATGGTCGCATTTTTTAATAGTGCTGTGATAGGGCTTGAAAGAGTAACTAAAATTGGATTTAAAAAATGGGTTCTGCCTCTCGGGGCTCTCATTTATGGGCTTTCATTTCTATCCCCTAACTACACTCATCATATTATGACGGGTCGGAAGACTGTGGTTACTTTTTGTTTTCCTGTTTTTCAGTTTATCCTCCCATTATTGCTTTTTATAGTAATAGTTATTAGAAAAAGAAAGAAGCTAAAAAAACAGCCTGCTTCGTAATTCAGCCTCTTTTACTGTACATTTTCTATTTCATCGGCACGATGTGAAGTGTTCCATCCTCGCTAAACTCTGCGTAGGCGATTTCGTCGATACTATCATATCCCTGCTCGCGCACCTTTACTTTAATCTCTTCAATATCGATTGACTTCCCACGCATAGATTCGTTCAGGAACTTTCCTTTATCAATGACTGTTACAGAAAAAAGGTCAGGCTGTGCATCTATTCCCATATCCTGAGCGGCGGGTGGCTCGTATTCGGGTTTGCGCATGACTGACAATGAACCATTCGTTTCTAACGTGGCGTACCAGACCTCACGAAGAGAAAAAATATTTTGCTGGCGTAGCATGGAGAGCAGCTGGGTAAATTCTATATCATATTTTTCAAGCATCTCTTGATTGACCTGACCCTTATCCACGAGCAGCACTGTTCGACCTTCTGCCATATATCCAAATTTCACAAAACGGGTCGTCGCCTTTTCAAAAAAGTAGGCCAGCGCGCACCATAGTGCCAAAGCAAACAAAAGCTGCCCAATGGTCACCTTATCGTCATATAACGTATTTCCCACAATTTCGCTTAACACCAATGATGTTAGGAAATCGAGTGGTGTTAACTGACTGAGTGTTTTTCGACCTGTAATAAAAGTAATGATCCACAAGCCAAAAAAGCTGATGATCAATTTGACACCAATCGTAACAAATACCTCCATAAATAGGCCTCCCGGAAGAAGTTGTTTTCCTTATGTGTTATTTACACCTGTCTACCTCAGCATAAACAGAGGGTTATTCCTAAAATTGTCCAATTAAAAAAGCCCGCTACCAACTAGAGGCAGCGAACTCTTTAATTACGGCTATTATATAATCTTAATCTCTCAGATGTTTATCAAAAAACTTCTTAACAACGTCCAATATATGTGGCTGGGTAAAGGCAATATGCCAGCTCCCGTAATTTTGTACATAGTAACATCATTGCCCGCTAGCATGGACTCTGGAGACATGATTATCTACTTTTCACAAGAAGCTGAATCGCTTCTTTAACCAGCTTATCCGTGTCTCCTCCTGCCTCTTGCTCTTCCAATATACATCGTTGCAGATTCTCTGCTACAATTTGGGCAATCGCTTTATCTGATGCGTTACGTACGGCAGATAACTGGCTAACGACGTCTTTGCACGATTTACCTTCATCCATTAAACGAAGTACC
>NZ_WUDQ01000482.1:0-2834 GCF_009827695.1 Paenibacillus sp. OT2-17
CAGAGTTGACATGACTAATTCATTTCCCCATGTGGATTCTCACCAGTAATGATATAGAGGTCCCATGCAGAAACTCTGTTGGACCTTTAAATTACATGAAAAATCCCCTGATGTTGATGCAATCAGGGGATACATAGGTTCATTTCTCTCGCTTTGATAATGCGAAGTTGATTATTTCTCCAGTCACAATTCCTGTCAGAATTGCATAGATTCCCATAGCGCTCATCTGATATCCCAAAGCGTAAAATAACCCTATACCTATTGCATAGCTCAACAAAATCGCTGCAAAGCACTTTAGAAACTTACTCATGAAAATGTTCATAAGCAACTCCCCGGTTAATTTTATACTTCAATTATCTGTGAATATCCTTCCGACCGCATTCTCTAACTTTGTGCTTCTTCGTTCTAGACAGATTGCATTGCTGATATCGAGTATTTGCGCGTCATTGCGAACCACACATACTTTTGTCCCATGATCAGCGCGGCCAATTTCCATCACATATGCTTTTTTCAGTCCTTTGTTGACCACAAGCAATCATTAAATATTCAAAAGTAAATCTATAATGTTGATAGAGTGGTGCATTAAAGCCGAAAAAAGTGGAGTTTAAAATTATGACTATTTAGTAGATACGGTTTCAAAAAAACTCTCCTGTATATGTCAATCAAATTTCGGTGTTAATTGAGATATCTTCTGCTCATCATTCTTAGTTAAAGAACCCTTCTTTAAAATTGATTTTTTTGTTTCTAAGTAAGTATAGAGTACTGCTTGTGGAGAATCGTCACCTTTACTCACAAAGTCAAAACTTTTCCCATCTTTGTGCCAAACTATAGATGAGATCAATGTAAAGTCCTTATCGGACACATGCATATAGCTCTTACGCTCAACATTGTATAGTCCGATATAACTTGAACCTAGATCACCGATTCCAAACGCAATCTTTTTTCCATCAGGCGACCAGTTATAGGCATCAATCTTTTCGCTCCCGGCTCCGTCACTATTCATCTCAAACATGTTTACAATAGTTTGAGCCCCATCGGATAAATTAATTAAAATAAGTCTACTACCCTCGTGATCGCTTACATGAAGAGCTACCTGGTTGCTTTTAGATAAGAAAAGTGAGTTAACTCTCAAAGGTCGTGGGTTGAACTTAACGAGTTGCTCTCCACGCTTACTTTTTATTTTCATAGAATCCACAACTTCATTGGCTTCGACTGCTTCTTCCCCTTTAGCGTTAGTTAATTTTGCTGTAAAAGTAACGTCTTTATTTTTCCATACAATCTGTTTTCCCGAAACTACAACCTTAGATTTGTCTTGGTTATTATAATACTGAGAATAATCTAAGGTGTTCACCTTTTTAACAGTTGCTCTAGATGTTTCTACAGTTGCTTTTTCGTCTACTTTTTTTACACCTTCCTTTGTGCTGTTTACCCCGGTATTATTCACTTCGGTCTGAGGCAGTTGATGATTTGAGCTTGCCTTACCACTACACCCTGAAATCACTAACACCACTATCGCACCTACAGACATAATCTGCACGAATTTCATGATTTCCTCCTTACTTTACAACGTGCTGTAATCCCTACGTTCCCTTGTATACGTAATCTAATAAAGATGAAGTACTAATCATCGAACACATAGCCAAGTAATCTATTTTAAAATCAGTCACCCCTTTCCTCTCGGTTTAAAAATAGAAATGCTTACAGCCACTCTAACACCTCTCTTCTATAGTTGTTCTTCTTCTGGAATAGAGAAGAACATTTGTCTCGCCTGATCTTCAGTCGCTTCCCCCAGACGAGTTTTTTTGCCAGCTTTATCGATAGTCCCGAACGTGGTTCCACCCGGAACGCTATAATTATAATAAACTACGCCCTTATGGATCGTTGGCATTTTGCCGCTTTGTTCAACAATTTTGTTGGTGAGGAACGGCAGGCTTGCATTTTTAGCTTCCTGTTGCAGGTTTAGCCTTGCAGACCAGAGCAGCTCTACATGTGTGTCAATGATACGATAGTAATTCACAATGTCCATATGTTGTTCAAAAAATTCGCTGGATTGGTTTTTTGGGAAGTAGCGAATATAAGCCATACTATCCCCTTCTTCACCTGACAATACATTAACTTTAGCAATACGTGGAAGACTGTATGCACCATGACGAGCTATAGAAATATCGCTAGATTGGATTTCTTTCAGCATGTCTTCTGTCGGCTTAGCTACGTAAACTGTACGATCTGGAGCATTCCAGTACACTTGAGAACCGGACGCATCTGCAATGAAACGCAGCGGTACCATAACACGACCATTTTTCATTACAGAAGAAGTAGGCAGCGTTACTTTTTTATCACCTACCATTGTCTCTTTTTTACCAGCCACCAGTGTTGATTTTGTTCCGTTATTATCTACAGTTACCGTTTTAGAAGTATTGTTCCAGTTGATCGTTACACCAGGAATCGATCTTATCATATTCAATGCTACTAATGTGGAACCATTCTGAACATAGAGGTCTACATCCCCTGGCAAGGGTACGTTATTCACTTGCATAATAATGGACTTGAAAGCTGCTCCAGAAGCGCCAGAAACACCGCTAGCAAGCATACTAAAAGATATTGTTGTTGCAAGAGCCGCTTTGGAAAATGTATTCATAATTATATTCACCTCAATAGTGTCTTCTTGTCAGCTTTCAAACTAAATTGAGCTTAGTAGTATTAATACATCGATTCAGTATTAGCTAGTGTTTTCTCGTCTCATTAGGAATAGATTGGATAACATCTATATAGGATTTCGCCTTTGCAGTAATCTCCTTTTGTTGACCTTTATCATCTTTGTATAAAGCTGAGAT
>NZ_WUDQ01000483.1:0-2832 GCF_009827695.1 Paenibacillus sp. OT2-17
CGGTCAGAGCCCTGCGGTAATTCAGATTTTGCATGAGTTTTGCCGTCTTCTCGAACACAGTATTGTGGAAAACGCCGAATACAATATACGGGGAAGAACCGTAATCAACCAGTTTCTCGGCAGTATTCAGCACTGTGCGAAGCCCCAGCTCTTCGCGAATGGGCCGCATATCTCGCAGGGGCGCGCACCACTGTTCGGAGACAACGAACAGTACACCAGTCAGCTTCGCGGCATGAATGGCGGTTTCACGTGTCATGTTCCGGGACGTTACCCCCATTTCCTGCAGTAAAAGCGGGAGCGTAACACCCCATTTGGGAGGGAGAGGTGCACTGCCATGCATCGTTACAGGAATTCCGCATGAGGCGAGTAGAAAGGCCGTTGCGAAGGTGGCGATAAATGAAGACTTCCTGCCATCGTACGGACCGGCGAAATCAATCCCTTCCTGCATCGGAAAGCGATGGGTATATTTACGGCAGATGTTTACGAATGCTTCCAACTCGGCAACACTCTCCATTTTAATGCGCTCCGCGGCAAAGAAAGCTCCGATTTGAGCAGGGGTTGCTGACTGGGTCATAATAAGTTCGGCAGCAGCTTCGGCTTCGGCGTAATTCAGATCCCGGGCGCCCCTTTTGCCGCGACCAACTTCTTTTAATATTTCAATGATATTCATGTTCGGGCCCCTTTCAGATTTATGCTTTTAGCATTTGCTGTGCTTTGACGATGGAGATGGCCACATCAACGATACGTTTGCGTTCGTTCATTGCTTTTTTGCGTAGCACATCATATGCTTCCGCTTCCGGGATACCGTTTACATCCCCAAGTATTCCTTTCGCCATATCAATCCATTTGCGTTCTTCCATCCGAGCGGTCAGTTGCTTGCGTTCACTTTGCCAGTGCTGGCGTTCAAAAAAGCGTTTGGCGCTAAAATGAAGAGCCCAATTCAGCTCATGGGCTGCCATAGAAGGGGTTAGAATGCCATCGACAGTGACATCAGCTTCACAGGCCTCTGTCGATGATAGCGCTGATTCTGCGCTGCACCACCAGAGCAATGGGACCGCTTTGGCTAGCTCCAGCCTGCCACTCCATATGCTGATAGTGCCGACAGGTATGTTTAGTACCGCCGCGTCTGCATTAAGAATTAGCTGTTTGATTTCAGATTCATTGCGGCAGGGCAGGGTTAGGTATCCGTTGGACTCTAAAAGGTGCTCAGGTCCTGCCTGCCATGAGGAAACGGCGTGTGTCTGCTCAGATACATAGTCAGAATGTAAGTGAATTACCAACAAGGAACGCAAGCGGGCTCCTCCTCTCTGTAACATGAAGGGTAGTTAGCGATGGGGATAGTAATCATTGATAACAAATATGACATAAGATTTTGTCTGCCTGCTTATTTTTTTCATCATCATCAAGCTAAAACGGACTTTTAAACCATTTTGGCGTGTTTTGGACTGAAAATCAATCCTAATTTTGTAGGGGAGTGATATTTTATACGTCATAGATATGTTACATGGTGATAAAATATAATTTTTTATAAGTTTATGCGTAAGGAATGTTGACATATCATTTGAAGCATTATATATTAGCTACAATACTTTTTAATTCCATACTCTGATGGATACAACGGCGTATTCGATGAAACGGCAATGGAGCCTGTTTTCTCATGTGGAGGGATATTTTGAATCCCCATATGTGAAGCGGGCTTTTTATGTTTTGAGGATACAAATGGAAGGGGAGTGACGTGATGAACGATATTCAAAAGTTAGTGTTGATCGGCAACGGAATGGCAGGGATACGCACTCTCGAACATTTGCTGAAGCTTGCACCAGGTAGCTATGAGATTACGGTATTCGGGGCCGAGCCCCATCCAAACTATAACCGGATCATGCTGTCCTCCGTTCTGGCGGGAGGAGCTGGTTTGCAGGATATTGTCATTAACGACTGGAGTTGGTATGAAGACAACAATATTCGATTGTATACCGATGATCCTGTCACAGCCATCGACACGGAAAAGCAGCAGGTGACGTCACGCTCCGGCGTATGCATCTCTTATGATTTGTTGTTGTTGGCAACAGGTTCTAAAGCCTTTATGCTGCCGCTTCCAGGGGCCGACAAGGAGGGTGTTATCGGTTTTAGGGATATTCGTGACTGTGAAACGATGATGGAGACGGCAAAGACGCACAAAAAAGCAGCTGTTATCGGCGGCGGATTGCTTGGGCTAGAGGCAGCTAGGGGGCTGCTTAACTTGGGGATGGACGTCACAGTTATTCATATTAACGGATATATTATGGATCGGCAGCTGGATGAGGCTGCTTCCCTTATGCTCCGGCGCGAGCTGGAGGAGCAGGGAATGACTTTTCTGGTCAATAAGCGAACGGCGGCTATTACGGGCCGTCGTCGCGTGGAAGGATTGAAATTTGCCGATGGCAGTGAGCTGGAAGCAGACTTGATCGTTATGGCGGTAGGCATCAGACCAGACATTGAACTGGCGGTGTCGGCGGGAATTCCTGTAAACCGTGGCATCATCGTAAATGATTACATGGAAACGAATGTCCCTGGCATATACGCCGTTGGCGAATGTGCAGAACACCAGGGAATCACTTACGGACTGGTAGCTCCATTATACGAGCAGGGTGGTGTGCTGGCTCAGCGGCTCGCGGGAATGGAGACTCCCGGCTACAGTGGTTCCGTCACTTCTACAAGGTTGAAGGTATCGGGTGTCGACGTGTTTTCAGCAGGGCATTACAAGGATGAACCGGGAACACGTTCCCTGCGGTATCAGGATGATATTGGCGGCGTCTACAAAAAAATCGTGATCAAGGACGAAAAACTGATCGG
>NZ_WUDQ01000484.1:0-2825 GCF_009827695.1 Paenibacillus sp. OT2-17
CAATATGAGACACCACACGCCGTCGGGTCGATTCCATACTCAATAACCCAGAAAGAATCTCTTCTGGCGGAGCCGTAGCACTTTCCAGTACAGCCACCTCCCAGTTATATTCCGGGTTGAATCCCAATTGACGACCTCTCCGCTCAACCTCATGCCGCACCGGCAACGGAGGTGTCATGAGCTCATCTATAAAATTCCCCCGTAGTCGGCTTTCCGTATCTTCTACTGCCTTTTCACGCATTAATTCTAACGCCATCACCAGCCGTGCCTGCTCAATACCAACCTGCTCCATATCATCCAATTCATTGCGGGCAATGACCAACTTGGCGACTGTACGTTTATCCACACTAATGGGAAAATGACGAGCATCTTGTACCTTCGCCCAATCCCAATCTTGTGGTGAAGTGACAATGGCTTGACCACCATTATCAATCAAAGCAACCGGAGCTTTAAAAAGCTCTGCTATATTATCGCTTACAGCCTGTATGCCACTGTTCTCCAGCACCATCGTCGTTAACGTTCGATAGATTTCTTCCGAACGTCGCAGCAGCTCTGCCTGTCGGTTCAACACCATATCCATGACACGCTGCGTAATATCCGTATAGGGAATATCGGCTGGAATCTCAATCACAGGAAGGCCACAGGCATTACTTTCTTCAAGCGCACTATGGGGAATTTCCGTGAGAAAGCGGGTAGGCTTGATCACAAGCGCCGCCGCCCCGCCCTGATGCAGTAATTGAATAATTTGACACAATACCTCAGGCTCATGACGGATCGAATAAGCCGTTGTCATTAACAATACACCTTCCCGGACCCAGCCTTTCAGGTCAGGGACTTCCATAATGTCAATAAACCGGACAACCCGGCTTAGCCCTTGCTCTCCGCTTAATACCTTCGCCTCCTTCAACACGGGTATTGCCATGAGCTCTTGAACTGTTACACCCGGTATTTTCATAAAGACAGACCACCCTGCTATTTATTTTGCAAAATCCTTAGTTCATCTAATTTTCAGGATAGTGTACCAAAAAAGTGTACAAAACAAAACCTTTTACCGCTTGGTCAAGTCTATCCACACCAGTCCATTCCTATCTTTAGGAGCTCAATGGAACATAAATAAACCGCCCTTTTCTGGAAAAGGCGGTTTATTTTAATATTCAACTATTTATAATGAAGTTTAAGAACTATCCTGCTTGTACCCCACACGAAGTGTCTGCTAGCGTACCGAAACAGCTGCACCCAACGCCACAATCGGGTCAATAGCCCGAATCCCTAGTGTACGCTCCAGCTCTGGCGCAAAGTTCATCGTTACAAAACCTGTACAGGCAAGTACAATTACCTCAGCCCCCTTCTCCTGAAGCCGTAACGCTGCTGCCATAGCTGCCTCTTTACCTTGTGGAGTGTTCAAGTCCAGTGTCGTCTGCACACCTATGGGACGCTCTGTACCGATATAGGAATCGCCCAAAATGCGGCGAATCAGCGGCGGAGCCTCCTCCAAAATGGTCAACACGCCTACACGGCTGGCCGATGTCAGAGCCAAGAGTGCCGCACAGGACCCCGCCCCGTATACAGGTACAGATACAGCCTGACGAGTTTCCTCTAGCGCTGGATCAGCCGCGCAGCTAATACCGATAGACGTACAGCCTTGTTCAACGAGTTGTTGCGCCGCGAGCACAATTTTAGGCACCGCTTCCCGGTCTGTGATATCATCATAGATTCCTTTCGGCTGATCGGGGATACATACACTGGTGACAGGCAGCCCGTAGCGCTGCTCAATGACCCGGCCGTGAAGGTCGATAGCTACTTTGTCCTGCATGGTAAGCACTCTGATCATTCCAAGCATGATAACTTCCTCCCTTTATCGCTCTAGCAACTGACCAGCCTTCATAATCAGACGATCATCCAGATATACATCCGGTTTTTGTACGACTCCGTCAATATGTACACCCGCAGCGATAGTTCCCCCGAAGGTATTATTGCTGCCAAAAGCGACATGAATCGTGCCATATACTTTCTCGTCCTCTAACACAACACCTGTAATGCGGGCTTTATCATTCGTTCCAATACCAAATTCGGCCAGCATTCTACCATCGCCTTCGCCGAGCATATCAAACAGGGACTGTCCGGCTTCCCCTTCTGCGGTGATTAATCTACCATTTTGCACCGTCAGCAGCAGTGGCTCTTTTAAGGCACCGATTCCCGCTACAGAACCGTCCACCACAATCTGACCCTGTGCCGCTCCTTCCAGCGGAGCAATATACGCTTCACCTGAAGGCAGGTTCCCCGATTCGCCAGGATTCAAATACATACCTGTGCTGGGAACGCCGTTGCGCCCTTCTATGGTAAAGTTCAGACTATATCCTTCCTTTTCAATCCGTACCTGCTTGGCAGCAGTCAGCAATGCGGTCACCTCTTCGGTCAGCGCCTTGACCTTCGGATAATCAGCAGCAATTGCTCCATTCATGAACATATCGTCTGTCATGCCGGGCATGGTCGCCAGGCGTGCTCCAGCAGCTGCGGCTTGCTTACGGGCACTTGTATGTGTCAGCGAATACCGGGTGACACATACAACAACGTTGGAGCGAAGCATGGCTTCGGCAACAGGGGCCGGAGGCTCCTCGCCCGATTTAGAGCGAACCTTCATCGTCAAAATAGCTGCTTCTGCCCCCAGTGCCTTGCCAGCTTCATATATGGACTCGCCCAATTCTTTTTTATCATCGTCGGTTACGACCAGAAGCGTCTCTCCAGCGGTAAGTCCCAAACATTGTTGCAATACATTTTTACTGATCTCAATAGGTTGTTGACTCATAGTTCTTACCTCCAATTTT
>NZ_WUDQ01000485.1:0-2819 GCF_009827695.1 Paenibacillus sp. OT2-17
TAAGGATCCTTCCAATTACGATAGGGATGTTGGTCATTTCTCCGATTGCTGGCATGTTGACTAAGAAGGCGGCCATTCGAGTTCTGGCCTCACTTGGAATTCTTATTTCTATAGCAGGACTACTACTACTCCTATTCGTGGTCGGTGGAAATTTCTCTTACGGGGTCACCGCTTGCGGCATGTTGTTAATCGGGGTCGGGACCGGTTTATTCCTTACCCCCAATACGACGGAGATCATGTCAAGCGTTCCGGAGCAAAGCCGCGGGGTGGCGAATGGACTGCGGTCCATGCTATATAACTTGGGTCAAGTGCTGAGTACGGCTCTTTCTTTAACCATCGTCGGCGCAGCGCTGCCAGCCCACCTGAAGAACGTGCTGTATTCCGGAAAGAACAATGTGATTTCTGCCGTTGATTTTGCTTTCGTCATTCACGGTTACCGCTGGGTCATCATCGCACTAATAGGGACTTCTCTACTCGCTCTTGCTGCCTCGTGGTTCCGTCCGCAACAGAAAAAAGCTTACGAAAGCTCTTCAGCGGCCTCTTGACTTTGACGCATTGATGCCGCGTCAATCCGTCCGATCCTCATCGATCGGTCCTGCGGCTGCCGCCATAACCCCAGCGCGTCCGGTAAGCCCAAACTTCTGGAGCTAGCGATATATATCCGGCGGGTAGTGGAGCGTTGCGATATACTTTCACACGACAACAAGATATCCTCTTCTCCTAAATTCCGCCTTTTGGAGGCGCGAAAAAGATGAGAGTTCTAAAGTTAGAACATGTAGGTGTTCTAACACATAACGAACATTGTTCTTTACGAACAATGTTCGTTATGGTATAAATATTGTATGAACGTCCAAATACTGCATATGCGGTAAATGATACAGTAACATATAGTGGAAGTACTTATACCTGTCTTCAGGCACATACTTCCCTTGTAGGCTGGGAACCATCCAATGTTCCTGCTTTATGGAAGAAAGGCGGCAGCGGAACTACGCCACCTACAACACCGCCAACAACGCCACCAACAGGTCCTTCAGTAACAAAGCCTTCCGAAGTTCCAAGCCACATATGGACATACACAATGAATGCGGGCGATAAATTCGGTAAAGGCGGAGATTTTGCTTTATTGCTGAGTGCTGTGATCAAAAAGGAAAGCAGCTTTGGAGCAGGCTTACCAGGCAGTCCATCAGCCGGCGACGGATTGATGCAGGTAGAACCAAACACACGTAATGCTTATTTATCTCAATTCAGCTCAAAATTTGGCCGTGCTTATAATCACGGCAGTGAACAAGATCAGGTATGCTTGGGCGGACTGATTTTAAATGAAAAGATTACTAGATTCGGCAACATATATAATGGCTTATTACACTATAACGGAGGAGATAACTGGTATCCGGGAGCTACAGACTCTTATGGCCGTCCTATTCTGGCCAATCAATATGCAGATGCAGTTTACGCTACTTATAAGGGCTATGGCGGTAAGAACTAAGATGTTATTTATTTTCCACCCTTGCAGGTTTTACAATCCTACCGTACATGTACACCCAGTTTTGTAAGTAATACCGGGAGTGGGCGGGGGAGGACAAAGGCAACGATGCACATCCACCACAAGCCGGGAGAGAACATGGATGTGGATTGGGCCGGAAAAATAAACTGAAGTTAGTGTTTAAACACTAACTTCAGTTTAAGGGAGGAATTATGAGTATGGAAATTTTTGAGCAGTATGAATCCAACGTAAGAGCATATTGTAGAAACTTCTACGATGTGTTTGACCGGGCTAAAGGTGCACTGATTTATTCAGAATCCGGAAAGAAATTTGTTGATTTTTTTGCAGGAGCAGGAGCTTTAAATTATGGACATAACAACGAATACATCAAACAAAAGATACTCGCTTATCTTGAATCGGACAGTATTACTCATGGGCTTGATATGTACACAAAAGCGAAACGTGAATTTATCGAAAAATTCTCGCAGATCATATTGGAACCCCGAAAGTTAAACTATAAAATTCAATTTTGCGGGCCTACAGGTACAAACGCTGTAGAAGCATCGCTGAAGCTTGCCCGAAAGATCACTAAACGGACTGGTATATTTGCGTTTATGGGAGGATTTCACGGAATGTCGCTGGGGAGTCTGGCTGTTACCAGCAACATTCAGAAAAGATCTTCCTCCGGCATAGCATTATCCGATGTTACCTTTTTCCCATACTCCGAGAGTCCAATTGACTCATTCGATACTATTGAATACATGGAAGCCGTTCTAAACGACGGTCACTCGGGAATCGAAAAACCGGCGGCTATTATATTTGAAACCATTCAGGCGGAAGGCGGCGTAAATATAGCTTCACCCGAATGGATGCTCAGGCTGAGGGAACTTAGCGACAGACACGGTATTCTACTGATTTGCGATGACATTCAGGTTGGCTGCGGACGCACCGGACCGTTCTTTTCATTTGAACGTGCCGGGATGATCCCTGATATTGTACTGCTTTCCAAGTCAATCAGCGGGTATGGCCTTCCCATGTCTATTCTGCTGATGAAACCGGAACTTGATGTCTGGAAGCCTGGTGAGCATAACGGTACGTTCCGGGGAAACCAGCTTGCTTTCATTGGAGCTACAGCTGCGTTGGAATATTGGGAAATGAATAATTTGGAACAGTCTGTGAAATATAAGGAAGCATTTGTAAGAGAATATTTAACCAAGCAGATTTTGTCATTACATAAGGGCCTGACCATTCGGGGTGCAGGTTTGATTTGGGGTATTGATTTTTCCAATGTGGAGGATGAGCGAATCACGCAAAAAGTAGTAGAGGAATGTTACCA
>NZ_WUDQ01000486.1:0-2814 GCF_009827695.1 Paenibacillus sp. OT2-17
GGATGGTTGTATTCCCGTCGGAGTACGTGGACAGGAGCGAAATCAACGGGAAGCTGCATTCCTGGACCCGAAGGGGGTGTCCCAGCTCGTGTCTCCCTATGCGATAGTGAAACGTCAGATGTGGAACTCCTTGCCTACAGAGAGACGGCAGCAGCCTGTCCTTCAGTTGATGGACTTGTTAGCAGAAATGATGGCGGATTGGCGCTGGGGGCCAGCGGGGAGCGCAGGATTCGAAATAGTAACGCAATACCCGACTGTGAAGGAAACGAGTGATCTTGACCTTGTTATAGATGGTTCAGAGGTTATTGATTATGCAGTAGCTGAAAGACTTGTGCACAAGTTGGAGCATCTGGGTGTTCGAATTGACATTCAATTGGAGACAAGAGACGGTGCCTACGTCCTGCGCGAAATTCTTGAGAGACGGGCCAGCACTGTGGTGCTGCGAACTTCTTCGGGTCCCAAGCTCGTTCGTAATCCTTGGCAATAAGGAGCTATAATCAACGGCAAAAGGGAGGAATGCACGACCATTTGGCTTCAGGAAAGCTGTCAAAGGGGAAGTGCGTATTATGGAAAACACTGAAGAGCGGAATATTAATATTAATGAGAGCGACATCTTAAAGGTGTTTGCCGTCAGCGGAGCGATCTTGCAAAGCGTTCTGGGGATGTTTCTGAAGTATGCACACACTAACGATAACCTAGCCTTATTAGGCGTCATTTTCAATATAGTAAAGTATACTGCGCCAGTCTTTATTTTTGCCATTGTATATGGGATGGTGAAAAATAATCAGCATACGAAGGTATCCCATTTTTACAAGGAAAAATTCGGGGAGCTCGTGATCCCTTATTTACTGTGGGCAGCGGCTGGCTTAATTTTCTTCCCGGAAATTCAGGTTAATCAGCACGTTGCATCATTCCGGACGCTCATCGAGTCATTTGTGCTCGGTAATGCATCATCACAGTTTTGGTACACGGTGATGATGTTGCAATTTCAATTGCTGATGCCAGTCCTTATTTTCATCTGCTACAAATACTTGGCTAAGCCTAAGCGGGTCATTCCGCTGCTTATTGTGAGCTTCGTGATCTTCGGAGCGTGGCTATGGATGTACGATACCTTCGTATTCCAAGGAGCATATGCGATTAGTCTGCGTTACCTTGACCGCTTTTTCGTTAGTTATTTTATTTATGCTTTACTAGGTGGAATCGCTTGGGTATATAAGAAACAGTTCGACGGAGTGCTTCGCCGGATTCAGTTCATACTCATTCCGGTAATGCTTCTTATTCTCATTTGGACAAATCACGAATTTTTCGGTTTTGGTTTTGAGGATATGTCCTTCGGAAATCTGATTTATCTGAAGCCGTCCATGACCTTGTACAGCTTGGTAGTGATTTTCCTGATTTACATGCTGGCAAGACATTTGATCAGCGTAAATTCCCGTTCACTTCCCTATTACAAATGGTTATCTACTTATGCGTACCGGGCCTTTACAGCGAACGTATTTATTTTGGTCATCGTGCTGCGCTTGGTCGGTGATTTGCTAAGTCAGCTTCCTTTATTTGTGGCACTGCTTTTGGTTTATCTGACGACTGTAACATGCTCCTTCGGCATCGTCTATGCCTTTGCGCAGATAAAGGTAAAGGTATGTCGTGAATGGTTATTGTTGAAACAAAAAAGAGCGCAAAGCACCGATCTAAGATAAATGCCTAAAAGAAATAATACAGATAACAACGCATATATGACATCATAATTTAGGCGTATCTAAGTTATTGGCGTATTGACGGCAACCCCAAAGGGTATCTCGATGATTGAAGAGATACCCTTTTTGTGAACCTGAACTTACTTACATCAATCGCTGTATTTCATCTTTCAGAATTTCGGACCGAGTCCCGAAAATAACCTGCAGGGTACCGTTACCAAGCCTGATGATTCCCGACGCTCCGAGCTGCTTGAGAGCTTGATCATTAACCGCTTTGTCGTCTTTGACGACAAGACGCAGCCGTGTGATGCAGGCATCAATGCTTTGAATATTGTCTGAACCGCCGAGATAGGTTAGTATTCTGCCTGCCTGACTGGACTGAGTGTCGGATGTGGCGCTTGCCTTTCCAAAGGGTACAGATTCGTTAGCCTCAGACAGGAGACTGTCTTCTACATCATCTTCACGCCCAGGAGTTTTTAGGTTGAATTTGAGAATGATAAATCGGAACAGAAAGTAATAAATGAGGGCAAAGATAAGCCCAACCGGGATCATTCGTAATGGGTGGGTGGAGAGTTTCATATTGACCAGATAGTCAATGAGTCCTGCTGAAAAAGAAAAGCCGAGTTTGACATCCAATAGGTATACGACCAGGTCGCTCAGGCCTGTCAGCAGAGCATGAACGCCGTAAAGCAATGGTGCAATGAACATAAACGAAAATTCGAGGGGCTCGGTAATTCCGGTCAGGAACGATGCCAGTGCAGAACCGATGAAAATGGAAGCGACGGCTTTACGTTTTTCCGGTTTGGCCGTATGAATGAATGCGAGGGCTGCTGCTGGCAGAGCGAACATCATAATGGGGAAGAAGCCGGACATGAATATACCCGCCGATGTATCGCCTGCGAAAAAACGCGTCAGGTCACCATGAACGACCTCACCGGCAGCATTGGTGTAGTCACCAATTTGAAACCATGCGATCGAGTTCAACACATGATGCAAACCGAGTGGGATCAGCAGCCGATTGGCAATCATGAATATCATTGATCCGATTCCGCCAAAGCCGACAATCCAGTTGCCGAAGACTGCAATCCCATCTTGTATCGGACTCCAGATCATACCGAGC